>JAEZDX010000527.1 GCA_023417975.1 Bacillota bacterium | reverse complement strand
GATATATTATCCGTTGCCTGCAGCCCTACCCTTATGATATTAACCTTATTGTATTTGAACATAGAATACAATTGTTTTGCTATTTGGACCGCCTCATCCAGTATATAAGGTTTATATATACCTTTTTCATACATGACCTCCATAGGAGTGTCTTTAAGAACTAAGGCAGGATATATTCTGCACAAATCAGGATTTAGCTTTAAACACTCAATAACTGTACTAATATCCTTTTTAGGGCTATCTCCGGGAAGTCCTAACATAATTTGATGTCCGAGTGTGAAACCATATTCTTTTATTTTTTTGGAAGCATTAATGGTATCAGTTTTTGTATGACCTCGTCCTGATAATTTCAAGACTTCATTATCCATAGATTGTACACCTAATTCTATTATATCTACGGAATAAGCTCTCAACATGGTCAATATTTCATCATCTATATAATCCGGTCTTGTTGAAAGACGGATAAAGTTTATCTTTCCTTCAGCCTTATAGCTTTTCGCTACAGACAACAGCTCTATCTGTTTTTCAGCAGGTATTGCAGTAAATGTTCCGCCAAAAAAAGATATTTCAATTATACTGTTCGTCCTGTCTATAGTTTTAAAGTACTGCTCGGCAGTTTCCTTAACAGTATATTCATTTACTTTCTCAAGCTGGCCTGTTATAGAATTCTGATTGCAAAATACACAATTATGAGGGCAACCTTCATGGGGAACAAATATAGGTATAATATAATGCTTCTTACTCAAAGTCTTCCTCCATTCTGCATAAAGCATTTTTAGCAGCTATTTGTTCGGCCTCCTTTTTACTGAATCCACTACCTTCACCTTTAAATTCATTATTAACGAATACGTTTATAAAAAATTTTCTTCTGTGTGGAGGCCCTTCATATTTCATTAATGAGTATTGAATACATACCTCTCCATTCTTCTGTAATAACTCCTGCAACTTCGTTTTATAATCAAGGATTATTTCATTTTTTATAGCCTTTTGAATTGTTTTATCAAATATCTTTAAAATATACTTTTTGACATCTTCAAAGCCTTTATCCAAATATATTGCAGCAATAATAGCTTCTACACAATCAGCCTGAATGGAAACCCTTTCTCTTCCTCCGGTACTTTCTTCACCTTTACTCATATAAATGTACTTTCCTAGATTCCATAATTTAGCAATCTCATAAAGAGAGTTTTCACATACTATTAACGATCTTATTTTAGTCAGTGCCCCTTCACTTTTGTCCTTATAATTTTTAAATAAATATTCTGTAATGGTGAGTTGAAGTACAGAGTCCCCCAAAAATTCCATTCTTTCATTATATTTTATATCTTTTCTTTGATTTGCAAAGGAACTATGAGTAATAGCAATATTAAGCAACGCTTTGTCTTTAAAGCTATTTCCAAGTTTACTTTCCAGTTCCTCCAATCTTACATAGTCAATTTTCATAAAATCTGCCCCTTTTTAACTTATGGTAACTTATTCATATCCGTTTATTAGTTAAAGCGGATTATTAATCATTTCATCCGCTACACAGCGTTAACAGTGCAGCTATTTCATTTACATTGAAATAAAACCATCCATATAATTAAAGCCCCGTTGAAACGGGACTTAAATGTTTTATTCCTCACTATGAGCCTTTATGTATTCAACAACATCAGCTACAGTAGTTATATTTTCCACTTCTTCATCAGGGATTTCCAAATCGAACTCATCTTCAAGAGCCATAATAAGTTCAACTATATCAAGGGAATCAGCTCCAAGATCATCCACAAATGATGACTCAAGTGCTATCTCTTCTACATCCAGACTTAATTTGTCTGCAATTATTTCTTTTACCTTATCAAATATCATGATATCACCTCCTATTGAAACCTACAATTAGATAATAGTATATAACAAAAATGCCGTCAACAAAATTATTTTGCAATAATTATCTTACTCTGTCAAGCTATTAGTTATACTCTCACTAATTTTTTCTATAATCTTCTTTTCATGAAGAAGATGAGCCTGCTTTAGTGCATTTTTTATTGCTCTTGCATCAGAGCTTCCATGAGCTTTTATGCATATGCCATCAACGCCTAAAAATGGTGAACCGCCAACTTCTTTATAATCAAACTTCTTGGCAAACCTTTTAAACATTGGCTTTAACAAAAGCGCTCCAATTTTGGTTCTAGTTGAAGACAGCATTTCGTCTTTTAATATATGCATAATATTGGCAGCTACACCTTCATACATTTTTAGAACTGTATTCCCTACGAATCCGTCACATACAAGCACATCAACATCACCAGTAGAGACATCTCTCGGTTCAACATTGCCAACAAAGTTTAAATCGGATTCCTTAAGTAATTTATAAGCTGCCTTTGTAAGTTCATTTCCTTTTTCTTCTTCAGCTCCAATATTAATGAGTCCTACAGACGCATTGTCTACACCCATTACTTCCTTCATGTAAATCTGACCCATTGATGCAAATTGCACTAAATTATTGGGCTTACACTCCGCATTGGCACCTACATCAATAACCATAAACGATCTGTTTCTACCTGGCATTATGGGAGCAAGAGCAGGTCTATCAACACCCTTAATTCTGCCGACTATGAACAGGGATCCCGCTAAAAAGGCTCCGGTGCTTCCGGCTGAAATAACTGCAGCACATTCTTTGCTTTTAACAAGATTAAGCGCGACACATATACTTGAATTTTTCTTCCTTCGTATTGCCATTACGGGATGCTCATTTGGACTTATAACTTCAGGTGCATCAACAATATCTATCTTATCTTTATCATATTGATAATTCCTAAGCTCCTTCTCCAAAACATCCTTTGGGCCAGTCAAGGTAATATGTACATCAATTTCCTTTAAAGCTTCTATGCATCCTTCAATTACAGCTTTTGGCGCATTATCGCCTCCCATTGCATCTACGGAAATCCTCATAACTTCATCCCTCTCCCCTATTTTTTCTAAAATAAAAGAAAGTCACTGGACTTTCTTTATTTTTCATGATTTACGATTTCTTTTCCCTTGTAGTAACCACATTTCTTGCATACTCTATGAGCTAGCTTCATTTCGTGGCACTGTGGACATTCAACAATTCCTGGTACACTTAACTTGAAAGTCTGAGCTCTTCTAGAATCTCTTCTAGCCTTAGAAAATCTTCTTGCAGGATTTCCCATTGTAACACCTCCTTAATCAGTAAAAAACAAATCTTTAAGTTTAGCCAGTCTAGGATCAACTGCTTTATTTTCACAGTTACACGCAACTTTGTTAAGATTGCTTCCACAACCTTGGCACAAACCTTTGCAATCTTCATTACACAATTTTTTAATTGGTAAAGACATTAAAATATTGTTTTCTATTAGTTCATTAAGATTTATTTTATCACTATCGATGAAAGCGACTGAATCATCTTCATCGTTAGGAACCAATGATAACTTCTCATGCATCTCAATATCTAAAGGATATTTAAAATCATCAAGACACCTAGAGCATGTTATAAGTAAAAGCCCGGAAATATTTCCATCAAAGTATATTGCTTCATCCTCTCTGTAGGTTTTCCCATCAAATTTGATGACATCAACAACTTTGACCTCTGAATCTTCCTTAAAGATTTCATTAGGCTTTATGTTGATATTAATAAACTTACTATTGTCCTTTTTTTTGCTTATATCATTAACATCAATATACATATTATAAACTCTGGAATAATATAATTACCCCTTACGAATAAACGTTTATGCAATAAATCGCATAGCTCGAGTCAAAGCCACCTTTTCACTCCTTATAGTAAGATATTTTTCAGAGTAGCCACAATTTATTATATAAAGTACCCTATGAAATGTCAAGTTCAGCTTTATAATTATTTATTACTTTTAATTTTAATTATTAAAACCATATAGAAAACATTAGAAATGTCTATCACAAGTTCTCTAAATAACATAAATTAATACAGTTAAGCCACAGCAATTAACTTATATCAGCACATGAGTTTATATATAAATTTTCACTTAAGAAATACCGCTAAGCATCGGCATTTTCTTAAGTGAAATTATTAATGGCTAAACTCTCACTTATTTATATAAGTCTGAGAGTATCTCTTGCTATCATCATTTCTTCATCAGTAGGAATAACAAGAACCTTAACCTTTGCATCAGCTGCACTTACGTCTTCTTTTCTTCCTCTGAAATTATTCTTTGCCTTATCAATCTTAACTCCCAAGAACTCTAAACCTTCGCATACAGCTTCTCTTGTTTCAGGTGAATTTTCACCTAAACCTGCAGTAAATACTATACAATCTACTCCGCCCATTGCAGCTGCATAAGAGCCAATATATTTTTTAACTCTGTAGTAGAATATGTTTAATGCAAGCTGAGCCCTCTTATTTCCTGCACCTGCAGCCTCTTCAACATCTCTGAAGTCGCTGCTTACGCCTGATACTCCAAGTATACCGCTCTGCTTATTCATCATATCGTCAGCCTCAGCAGCAGTCAAACCAAGCTCCTTCATTAAAAAGGTTACAACTGCAGGATCAACATCACCGCATCTTGTTCCCATAACTAAGCCTTCAAGAGGTGTAAAGCCCATACTTGTATCTATTGATTTTCCGTCCTTTATTGCTGTTAAGCTGGCTCCATTTCCAAGATGACAAGTAATTATCTTCAAATCCTTTATATCCTTACCAAGCATTTCTGCTGCTACACCAGATACATACTTGTGTGAAGTTCCATGGAATCCGTATCTTCTTATTCCATGATTCTCATAATATTCGTATGGTAATGCGTATACATAAGCTTCAGAAGGCATAGTCTGATGAAATGCCGTATCAAAAACAGCTACCATAGGTACATTAGGCATAAGATTTCTACAAGCCTTAATTCCTGTGATGTTCGGTGGATTGTGTAAAGGAGCAATCTTTACACATTCATCCATGGCAATCATTACTGTGTCATCTATTAATACCGACTCAGCATACTTTTCTCCTCCATGTACAACTCTGTGTCCAACGGCGGATATTTCTGTAAGATCAGCTATAACACCATTTTTTTCATCAACTAAAGCATCAAGTACAACCTTTATTGCATCTTGATGACTATCCATTGCAGTCTCAACTACATATTTATCTCTGCCTTCAACCTTTTGAGTTAACTTTGAACCTTCAATTCCGATTCTTTCAACTAATCCTTTTGCTGCTGCTTGTTCATTTTCCATATCTATAAGTTGATATTTTAAAGACGAACTTCCGCAATTAATAACTAGAATTTTCATAAAAACACCTCTGCTTTAAATATTTTTTTGAGCTTGAACTGCAGTAACTGCTACAACATTAACAATGTCATCTGAGCTGCAGCCTCTGGACAAATCGTTAATAGGTCTTGCAAAACCTTGGCATACAGGTCCTATAGCTTCAGCCTTTGCAAATCTTTGTACTAACTTATAGCCGATATTTCCAGACTGCAAATCAGGGAATATCAATACATTAGCATTTCCTGCAACTTTGCTGTTAGGTGCCTTTTGATCAGCAACCTTTTTAACTATTGCCGCATCAAGCTGCATTTCACCATCAATTAAAAGATCAGGTCTCCTCTGCTTTGCAATTTCAGTTGCAGTTCTAACCTTTTCCACTAATTCATGATCTGCACTTCCCATAGTTGAAAATGAAAGCATTGCTACTTTTGGTTCTATTCCACATAAATTCTTTGCTGTTTCTGCAGTAGCGATTGCAATAGAAGCCAATTGCTCTGCATCGGGATTAGGATTAACTGCACAGTCTGAAAAAACCAGCATTCCTTCATCACCGTATTCGCAATCAGGTACCATCATTATAAAGAAGCTTGATACTACTGATACACCTGGAGCTGTCTTGACTATTTGCAAACCTGGTCTTAGCAAATCGCCGGTTGTGTGAACAGCACCCGAAACCATACCGTCCACATAGCCTAATTTAACCATCATAGTACCGAAATATAACGGATCTCTTACTATTTTTGCTGCTTTTTCCAAAGTCATTCCTTTATTCTTTCTCAATTCATAGAATTCATTTGTAAAAAGCATGGTATTTTCGCTCTTATCAGGGTCCTCTATTTTAATTCCCTCAATATTTGCGCCTAATTCTTTTGCCTTTAGTCTGATTTTTTCTTCATTACCAACTAATACGAGTTCTGCAAGGCCGTTCTCCTTAATCTTTTCACAAGCCATAAGCGTTCGCTCTTCTTCACCTTCTGGCAGCACAATCCTCTTTCTATCTTGTTGTGCCATTTGCCAAATCTTCTTCATTAATTCCATGTTCATATCTCCTTTCAACACATAAGGCTACTATAAATATACTCCTCATTTGATATACTTTTCAACAAAAAATCCAAAAATCCTCTGTACATGCTGAAATTCTTCAATTGCTAATTTTCTGAATTTTCGCATCTTCTCTCATAAAATGATATTATAACCTCAAATATTGAGTTTATTATTTATACTCTTACATATGTCTAAAAATATTTTGATTATTTATTATTAATAATATATATTGGAATTAATATTATTTAGCTTTTTTTCTTAGTTTATCCCATAAATGTGTTTATAGGTGGTGATTAATATAAATATCAGTTCAATAATATGCGAATATAATCCTCTGCATAACGGTCATAAATATCAAATTGATTTGACTAGAAACTTAACTAAATGTGACGGTTTAATCGCAATAATGAGCGGTAATTTTGTTCAGAGAGGCGAACCGGCTATAATTGATAAATGGCACAGGTCTGAAATGGCATTAAAAAATGGAGTAGACTTAGTCATAGAATTACCCTCCGCATTTGCACTTTCATCTGCAGAATTTTTTGCAAACGGTGCTGTTTCCATACTAAATGATTTAAAAATAGTTAACTCAATTTGTTTTGGCAGTGAAGCTGGCCAAATTGAGCCACTTATGGCTATAGCAGAAATTCTTACAGAAGAACCTTATGAATATAGAATGCTTCTTAAGGATTATTTGGATCAGGGCTTAACCTTTCCTTTATCCAGAAGTAAGGCACTTTTATCATATATAGCTGTTAATAGTCCAAATAACATTGTCAAATTCAAGGAACTTTTGGAAACCTCCAATAATATACTTGGTATTGAGTACTGCAAAAGCCTCATCAGAAACAAATCCCATATACAGCCATTTACTATAAAACGGCTTGGCGGAAGCTATAACAGTTCTGAAGTTAGTCAAATATTCTCCAGCGCCACTGCTGTAAGAAAGCTTATGAAGCAAATGGATTCGTTGGATTTAATAAAATCTCAACTTCCTGTTTCTTCCTTCAATATTATTATGCAGCTAATTCATGAAAATTATGATTTTGCACATTCAGATAATATTTTTGATTATATTAAGTATAAGGCTATTACAGACAGGCATGAGAGTTTAAAAAACATACCGGAAACCGGCGAAGGATTACATAAGAGGATATACAAATATCTATATACTTCGGAGAGTCTGGATCAGTTAATTAAGGCTGTGAAGACTAAAAGATATACTTATACAAAATTATGCCGCATATTAACACAATACTTTATAGGCTTTGAAAATTTCCCTCTACATAAGCTATACAGTTCCAGATGCAATTACGTGAGAGTGCTCGGACTGAATTCTACAGGTGCAGAAATATTAAAGGACATAAAAACAAAATCTGATATGAACATAATAACAAAATTTCCTCAAAAACCCGATAATGTTTTTCTGCAATTGGATCTGGCTTCAACTAAGGCTTACAGTATAATAAATAAAAATATCCGATTTAACGAGGACTTTCTGAGAAGTCCAATAACAGAGTTTTCGAAGTAATATTTGTATAGATTTTAATGTGCAGTAATATTTGAAATCTAACCTCACTATAAATAATATATATTACTATTTGCGATGTTCATATATAAGGCTTTCTTATTATGAGCATCCATGGATAAATAGGGAGGATCTATGATTTCAATTTTTATTGCATTATCTGCAGCTTTTTTACTAATATTTCTTTATTTTTATATAAAGAAAAGTAATATCAACTCTGTGATAATTTTCATATGCAGCTGTACACTAATCTATTTTGTAACTTTTCCCAAGCAGTGCATTCATTCAACAATTTTCGGTGCAAAGATATTTTTTACTGCAGTATTCCCATCCTTATTCCCATTTTTAATAATATGCAACATTCTTATTGCATTCGATGGAATATCAATTTACTCCAAGTATCTTGGTAAACTTTTGTGTCGCCCGCTGAGGCTTCCGCTTCAATGCAGCTTAACACTTATAATAAGTTCATTGTGCGGATATCCTTTAGGCGCAAAGTACAGCTGTGAGCTATATGAAAACAATCTTATCACCAAGCAAGACTGCCAAAGGCTTTTAAATATTGCTTCAAATACAAGTCCTTTGTTTGCTATTGGATCTGTAGGTACTGCTATGCTTGGATTCCCGGCTATGGGTTATTTAATGTTGCTTTCTAATTACATATCTTGTCTATTGATGTCATTTGTGCTTAGTCCTGCAACAACTTACCCTACTACCTTTAGAACTACAAGCACCACTCAAAGCAGAGCAACAAAAGCAAATATAGGCCGCGCATTAAAAGACAGTATAGAAAATGCATTGGCGAGTAGTCTCTCGATTGGCGGTTACATTGTTTTCTTCACTGTGATTATAGATATATTGAATTACAATCGATACTTGGATTATTTTCTATATGCTATCACTGGTACACACTCATTAGGTACTGTATTAAAGGCTTTGTTACTTGGACTAATCGAAATAACGAAAGGATCCCAATTAATCTCTATACTTAATATATCCGTTTACTTAAAAAGCATTTTAATAAGTTTTCTTTTGGGGTTCAGTGGCTTATCCATCATATCGCAAGTCTACTCTTTTACATATAAATTTCCTGAACTATCAATGGGCTGTTATATAAAAAGAAAAGCACTGCAAGGAGTTTTCTGCTCTACTACCACTGCACTGCTTATTATTCCATTTAATTATTTTTCAACTACAATGACCTTTAGCCAAGAATATAGTATATCGTATATTCCATTAGCACTACTTCTTGCAGTCTTACTTATAATACCTCTGATTTTTTCAGGTTTAAAGAGTCTACTTCATATTTCTTAGCTCTTTTATGTTTTCTCTGATGGTACCGGATGTTTCAGTTACATTTTCTGCGAGACCCTTTACAAACTTGTCCATATCCTCGTGCATAGCTTGCACCATTGCAGAAATACGTTGCTCCAACTCTTTATCCAGCTGACATAAAATCTCATCTGCATAATCCCTAGCACCGAGTCGTATGGTTTTAGCATCTCTTTGAGCTAAAGCCATAACTTCTTGTGCTTTGATCGAAGCCTCTTTAGTAATATCATGGTTTTCTACCTGCTTCTTCATCATTTCAATGGTCTCTTTTCTTACTGCTTCATATTCTTTATTTGCTTCATTTAAAATGCGTTCTTTTTCTCCTAATACCCACTGGGCTTTCTTAAATTCATCAGGAAGATAATTAATTATCTGATCAACTATATCCAGAACTTCTGCTTTATCAACCAATACTTTTCCCATTACTGGTACTTTAGGCGCATTTTCAACTATTTCCTGTAAATACTCAAGTAATTGGATTACATCCATTGCTCTTCCCCCTATTTTAACCTAATTTTATTTATCACATCATTAATAATCAAATCCGGTACAAGTCCCTTTATACAGCCGCCAAACATGGCAACCTGTTTAACAGATGACGAACTTAAGTAAGAATATTGAGCATTGGTCATCATAAATAGCGTTTCTATTGAAGAATCAAGCTTATTATTCATTAACGCCATTTGAAATTCATATTCAAAATCCGAAACTGCCCTAAGACCTTTAATAATTACCTTAGCCTCGTGGTCCTTCATAAAGTTTATAAGCAGTCCGCTAAAGCTCTCAACTTTTACATTTTCATATGGCTCTATAACTTTTTCAATCAAAGCAACTCTTTCATCTATTTGAAAAAGACCCTTCTTATCCGGATTTACAAGTACTGCGACTATAACTTCATCAAAAATACTAGCCGCTCTCTTTATTATATCCTCATGTCCGTTAGTAATCGGGTCAAAACTTCCCGGGTACACTGCAATCCTCATCATGTGCCTCCTAAAGTAAGTTAAAGTAAATATTATGATGAAGTATTATCATAATCATACAAACACACTGTTGTATTTCCATATTTCTTATATTTTTTAAGTACTATAACTCCATTACCTTCATAAATATTTTCACTGGAATCTATCTTTGTAACTATTATTCCATCCCTACGCAATAGATCCCCGCTGCAAATCAGTTCAACAGCCGGCGGTATCATTTCCTTCAAATAGGGCGGATCAAGAAATATTATATCAAATTTTGCTTTCTCCTTAGTCAAATATCTTAATGCCTCATAAGAATCCATATTCAAACATCTGCATTTTTCACTAAACTGCAAGCTTTCAACATTTTTCTCCAGCCTTTCATATGTACTCGGCCTCTTATCAACCAATATGCAGTTCTTTGCTCCTCTACTAACAGCTTCTAAACCTAAGCTTCCTGTACCGGCAAATACGTCCAATGCATCAGCTTCAACCAATCTGAACTGAATCATACTAAACATTGCTTCCTTCACTCTATCCAACGTAGGTCTTGTTTCCATTCCTTCCGGGGGCAATAGTTTTCTGCCCTTTGCAAGACCGGCAATTATTCGCATGAGTTTTCCTCCTTTTATTGTGTCTTTTTAATTCTAACATATTGTCAATATTTATACAATTATACTTCAAAATTTTACATAATAACTCATTCATTTTATTATAAACAATTCAATTAAAGCATATATATTTAGACGACTTTTCCATAGCCGTTTTTAGTTCATTTATTATATCTTTATATTCATCTTCATTTTTAAGCACTTTTCTTGCTTCTAAGTTAGCCATTTTAAATAGCTCCATATCTGTAAAAATATCCGCAAGCATAAGTCCCGCATCTCCTGATTGATTTGCTCCAAAAAGATCTCCGCTGCCTCTTAGCTTTAAGTCTTCTTCAGCAATCCTAAATCCGTCATTTGTTTCAGTCATTATATTCATTCTTCTTTTAGTTGTATCGTTTTTTACGTCTGCAATTAATATACAATAAGATTTATATTCGCCTCTTCCAACTCTACCACGAAGCTGATGAAGCTGAGAAAGGCCAAACCTTTCAGCATTTTCAATTACCATAACTGAAGAATTGGGAACATTTACCCCTACTTCAATAACAGTGGTGGAAATAAGAACTTTTATATTACCGTTTTTAAAACTACCCATTATTTCATCTTTTTCAGCTGCACTCATCTTCCCATGCAACAGAGCTATTTCTACATTCTTAAAATAATTCTTTTTTAACAGCTCATATAGAGCTTTTACGGATTGTAGCTGAAGAGTTTCGCTTTCCTCAATTATCGGGCAAACAACATAAGCCTGCCTTCCTTTATTTATTTCTTCTAAAACCTTCACATATGCTTTTTCTTTTTTCTTTTGTTCTACTAAAATTGTTTCTATTTTCTGTCTACCAGGCGGCAATTCATCCATGACGGATACATCGAGATCTCCATAGATGAATAAAGATAATGTCCTTGGTATAGGTGTTGCACTCATTACAAGAACATCAATATTACTGCCTTTATTTAGAAGTTTTGCTCTCTGATATACTCCAAATCTATGCTGTTCATCCGTTACAATCATTCCAAGCTTTAAAAATTCTACGTTATCTTCAATTAAGGCATGAGTCCCTATAACAATATCTACAGACCCGTTTCTTATTTCTTCTTTTAGCTTAAGCTTTGTCTTTTGAGACAAACTACCCACAAGAAGTCCTATTTTCACACCAAAACTCTCCATTATTCTCAAAGCCTCAGCATAATGCTGGTTTGCTAATATTTCAGTTGGCACCATTAAAGCTGCTTGATATCCGTTTTTAACCACATTAAACAATGCTATAAATGCAACAATGGTTTTACCGCTGCCAACATCTCCTTGAAGAAGTCTATTCATTGAGTAACTACTCTTTTGGTCCAATAATATTTCCCTGACAGCCCTTCTTTGACTGTTGGTTAATTCAAAGGGAAGAGACGCTTTTAGCTCAGAAAGTGCATTATCCATTCTATAGGTTATACCTTTAGTATTGGTCTTACTCAGTTTCTTTACCATTAGTACTTTTAACGAATACACAAACAGCTCCTGAAATTTAAGCCTTTTTTTTGCTAATTCAAGGTTTTCCCTATCACCTGGAATATGTATATTTCTTATTGCTTCATCCAATCCCATAAGATTATACTGCCTTATTAAATATTCCGGCAGGTTTTCTTT
Organism: Bacillota bacterium; assembly: GCA_023417975.1. Taxonomy (GTDB): domain Bacteria; phylum Bacillota; class Clostridia; order Clostridiales; family Clostridiaceae; genus JAEZDX01. The sequence goes on along the minus strand of JAEZDX010000527.1, from coordinate 1,054 downwards.
TATTTTTGTAGCACATAATATTTGTCGGATAAGCTTTAAAAGCATATTTGATGTAACAGCTTTACCGGTTGTGTATTTTGGCACTATTCCTTTATCAGCTTCTGTATCTTTACTTATCTTTGGATTCACTAAAACTTGTGTTCCATTAAACGAGTTCAATTTCCCCATTAATTTATAGTGTTCTCCTACTTTGAAGCTGTTTTTCATGTATGGTTGATTGAACCACTTGCAAATCAGAAATTTGTTGTCTGTTTTTATTTGTACAGTTGATATAAGCTTTCCGTTCTTTGTTCGAATATCTTTATCAATTCTCGTTACTATTCCTTCTGTAAGACAATTTCCATCAATAGTGTTTCCATCTGCCAGATTATTTATATAAACATAATCCCTAGGAAAATACAATAACAAATCCATTATCGTAAATATACCTAATTCGTTCAAAGAATTTTTAAATTTAGGTCCTACCCCTTTTAATGCTGACACATCAGTACTATTATCCATATTAACCACTCCATTTATTTCTCAGAGAACTAGACAAGTGCCACCATAGCAGCAAGTGGCAAACAAATATACCACTTGCCACACTGGTGGCACCTTAATAAAAAAAGCCCTTAGGCTTTTTTTACTCAACAGACACAATAAAGTAATATAAAGGTTGATCTCCATTATAGACTTGAACATCCAAATCGGAATATTTCTCTTCTATTTTACCGGCAAAGGCGATTACCTCTTCTTCGTTACATTCCTTGCCATATAAAATAGTTATGAGTTCACTGTTTTCAGTAATAGAATTCTCGATAATCTTCTCGCAAACATCAAAAATGTCTATACCAACTTCCGAAATCTTACCTTCAATAAGTCCAAGAATATTGCCTTCTTTTATTTCTTTTCCATCCATTTCTGTATCTCTAACTGCGTAAGTAACAGAACCTGAAGTTACCTTTGACATCGCTTCCAACATAACTTCTTCATTATCTTCAGCATCTTCTTCACCGTTAAATACAGTCAAAGCAGTAATTCCCTGAGGAATAGTCTTTGATGGAACAACTATTAC
>JAEZDX010000487.1 GCA_023417975.1 Bacillota bacterium | reverse complement strand
CTCACATTCTATGTTAATATCATAATTTCCTTTGGCTATTTCATCTACGCCTGCTTTCATTCGATTTATTGGAGAAAAAACCTTCTTCTCCAGATTCATATGAAAAAGTAGTTGAAGGATGCCTCCCGTGGTCATAATAATTGCAAATGCCACTACAACTGTTTGCGCACCAAGATATCGGAATATTAGAAACCAAACAATTACATTGAACAAAATAATGGATAATTGTGAAAACCTATTATGCCTGTGATATCTTCTGAATTGGCTGTTCTCCTTTAGCATATCATCGATTCTTTTATGAATTTCATGCTGTACTCTATGTTTTTCAATATGCCTCCTTCTCATTTCTTTAAAATATCTGCTAACCCTTATTCTCATAATTTACTCCAATCATTTCTGTTTTTATCCTGATCCTGCATTAAGTATCTATAATAATATTTTAAATTACAATTTTAAAAATTCTATAAAATATTTTGCTTTTATTTTTATATTCTTTTTAAAAATCCTTTATAGTCATTTTAAACACCGGATCTAATATATATTCATGGGCAGTGGCCCAAGGGCAAAACTAAATATGAGTAGGAGGATTTCAGACATGCCTAATATTATTGAAGTAAAGAATTTCACTAAAAAATTCGGAGATTTTACTGCAGTGGATAATATCTCCTTTAACGTAGAAGAAGGTACAATATTCGCGTTCCTCGGTCCTAACGGTGCCGGAAAGAGCACTACCATTAATACTCTTTGCACAATAACAGATAAAACAGAAGGTGAGCTAAAAATCAACGGTCACGATGTTTCAACCCATAAAAGTAAAGTAAGGAGTGAAATAGGAATAGTATTTCAGGAATCAACTCTAGATGGAAAGCTTTCAGTTGAGGAAAATCTGCAATTTCATTGTGTATTTTATAAGGTACCCAAGAATGAAATTAAAGCAAGAATTAATTTTGCACTTGACCTGGTTGATCTTTTAGATTGGAGAAAAGCCCCCGTTAATAGCCTCTCCGGCGGTATGAAAAGAAGAGTTGAGATAGCAAAAGGGCTGGTACATTACCCTAAGGTTTTGTTTTTGGACGAGCCAACTACCGGTTTGGACCCCCATACAAGATCGAATATATGGAATTATATTTATAAGCTGCAAAAGGATAAAAATATAACTATCTTTCTTACCACACATTATATGGATGAAGCTGAAATATGCGATAAAGTAGCAATAATGGATCATGGTCAAATAGTTGCCTTTGACACACCCTATAATCTTAAAGGCAAATACACCTCAAATACTACAAAGATCAAAACCACTGAAGAAATTAAAATGCATAAATATCTACAAGCTCAACACATTAAATATGAAGTGTCCGATAGTGTGTTTATCATATATTCATCAGAAGTAAAACCAACAATTGATTTAATGACGGAATTTAAGACTTCTATAACCGATTTTGAGACCGCTAAAGGGACCCTTAACGATGTATTCCTTGCTATTACAGGAAAGGAGATAAGAGAATAATGAGCGGAATAAGTGCAATTTTAGGCAGAAATCTTAAAAACTTCACAAGAGACAAACTTAAATTGTTTTTTACAATATTTATGTCCGGATTTTTCCTTTTTATATTTTCATTTGTTATGAAACCTACTACTACGGGAGTTGATAAACCTCTTAACTATCTGATCTCCGGTATAATAATTATGACGGTATTTCAAGCTGCTTTAACCAACTCTACAAGTATTATTGAGGATATGTCTTCGGGCTTCATGAAGGAAATAATAGTATCTCCGGTAGCCAGATGGCAGATATCTATTGGACAAGTCCTCTCATCTACTGTCATTGCTTTTCTTCAAGGAGTATTGGTTATAGTTATCGGTATGTTTATGGGGCTTGATTTGAATTTAATTCAAGTTATAAAGATGTTTAGTGTTATGGCCGTTGTAGGAATAACCTTTAGCTCAATAGGACTTTATTTGGCAACTTTAGCAAAAAGCTCTACTACCTTTCAAATCATGATTACAGCTTTTACGATGCCACTGACCTTTTTGTCCGGTGCGTACATTCCTACTACCATTATGCCAAAGCTGCTGCAGCCTTTTGTATATCTTAACCCTTTAACCTATACAACAGCTATCTTCAGATACATCTCATTAAAGATGGAAAGCTTCTCCTCCGCTGCTTTAGTGCAATCGGGCGTAGCTTTTGATATAAATGGCTTTATCATAATGCCCTATGTAGGTCTTCTTATAATAATAGCTATGGGACTTATCTTTTTTACACTGTGTGTAATCCAGTTCAATAAAGCGGATTTCTCACAAGTAAAGGTATTTAACCACCACAACAAATAACATACCTGAAAAAAGTGCCCTAGGGAAGCAACTGTCCCTAGGGCACTTTATATTTAGACTATATCATCCGATTTCTTTCTCGGTCTTCTTAAAGCAAATACTCCAAATAATATAAGTATTCCTCCCAGACCTATTAAAACTTTATCATCTATCATACTTCCTGTTTGAACCAGACCTGAGCCGCCTGTAACCTTAACGCTTCCATTGGCTGAAAGGAAATAATCGCTGCAGTGGGTTATTGTAACATCCACATAGTATAAATCTCCCCTCTTGTATGCCTTTAATCCATCCCCTATTTTCTCAACAGTCTTAGTGGTGGGATTATAGTGATAGAAGTATATGGCTTTGGTTATATCAAACTTCACAGTATCTATAGGAATTGAAATTGTCATTGGAGCAGGTAAAGTTCCTTCAAATTTAAAGGAAATTATCTCTGCATTACTATCAAGCTTTCCTATAGCATCCTTATTTGTAGCATCTGCGTTAAGAGTTAAGTTAACCGGTGTTTCAGTGTTACTAACATCCTTCCCATTAAAGGACCAAATAACTGGTCCAAGGTCGGAAGCAACTTCAAATTGCAGAGTTACATCTTTGCCTTTTACTGCACTAAATGTATCTTCGCCTATAACCGGATTTTTATTACTATCAATTAATACACTGCCTGCTGACCCGTTTGAATCCATTATATCCTTCAGATGGTCTAAGAAATCCTTATTGTCCGTAGTTGTCTCCAATTCAAGCTTAAAATGTACTTCCTTGACTGCCTTATTGCCTGCATTATCCACTGCTGTGGCTTTAAGAACATGCTCACCTAAGGCTACAATTGGAGTCTTTCCATCATAAGCTTTTTCATCCAGCAGCAGTGTCACTGTTGCTGCCTCACTTGTTGATATATCGGGAACAAGCTTCAAGTTCTTATAGGACTTTCCTTCCTCAATGTTGTTAAATTTTATTTCAGGTGCCGTCTTGTCAATAGTAAAGCTGACTTGAGCTTCGGTAACATTGCCTGCTTTATCTTCTGCTTTAACCTTTAAAGTGTAAGCACCCTCGGCAGTGATTTTATCTCCACTGTATGGCTTATCATTCAAAGTCTTAGCAACTTCCGCACTGCTGTCATCTACAGTTATTATCGGAGTTATATCCGTATTATAAACTTTTTGATTTTCTACTGCCGATATAGAAACTACAGGTGCAGTCTTATCAATATTAGTAATCTTAATATTTGAAACGGTAGTATTTCCTGCATAATCCGTTACCTTTGCATACAAGGTACTGTTATCTGTTACTTTAACAGCATCGGTATAAACGAGGTAAACATTATTATCGAAGCTGTATTCTACCTTTTCTATATCCTTGTCAGTCGAAGCTGCCGCAATTGCAACCATTACATCCTTGTTAGTAAGCTCGGTTGTACTTGGGGTAAATACTGGAGGCTTAGGAGCTGTCTTATCTTTTACTGCCTCAAAGGTATTCTTTGTTACATTTCCGAATTCATCATACAACTCCATTGTAATAATATTACTTCCGTCATTTAGTGCCGTCTCGTACTCATATTGCTTCTTATTTATATCATTTCCTGTGGATGGGTATCTGTCTGTAGTCAGTACAGCATTGCCATTGATATATAAACTGTATCCAAAAGTATTATCGCTGACTTCACCTTTCACAGTTATGGAATCCTTATTTGTATAGGCCTTTCCATCTTCTTTAGTTGCAGGCTCTGTTACAGTCAGCTTAGGCGCAACAGAATCTTACAACACCTTACAGGAGTAGTTATAAAAAATATTTCCGCTATTGTCTTCAGCATATATCTTAACAATATTGTTGCCTTGAGAAAGCTTAACCTTGGTACTAAAGGTTAAATCCTTATTTATAGTTACCTGCTTGTCATCAATTTTGAAAACCTTAGTATCGTGATTTACCTGACCGGAAACAGTTAATTCATCATTTACTGTGTCTTTAGGTGAAAGAACCATGAAGGTATCCAAATTATCAAACTGAACCATAAAAGGATCACTATCAATTGTGGATATTACAGTATATTTTTTCTCTGTGTAATTTCCATGATTATCCTGTGCCACTATACTCACAAGTGTATTTCCGTAAACATCAACCTTAGCGGTAAAATTGCCTTGCTCGTCAACATCCACCTCATCACCGTTTATTGTTAATTCCAACGGATTAGCATCTGTCACTTTTCCGGCAATATCTACATAATCCTTTTTTGTATAAATCAGCCCGTCATCACTAGCTTTCGGATCTGTAGCCGTTATTGCTATATCAGGTGCTTTTGTATCCACCGATACATTATAGCCTTTACTGAAAATTATATTATCCTTATCATCCTTTGCAGCCACACTAACAGTATTTTCACCTTCATTGAGACTAACTGCGTATTTAAAATATCCTTCATCTTGTATTTCAACTTCAGCATTGTTTATTGTAAGCTTCTTAACATCTTGCTGAACATAACCTTCCACATTTATGTTTTTCGAAGCTGAATACATATTATCTTCAAGTCCATAAAGCTCCACTGCAGGCAAGTGTCCGGTTTTCACATAAGTTACTGCCAAACCGATATTAGTGGCATTATCAAGTGCAGCCACTGCAATTTCATTTGCTTTATCTTGCTCAAGTTTAAGGCTTAGACTATATGTATCATTTCCTTCATTCTGTATATTCTCGTACTCTTCATCATCCAAGAAGTTTCCATTCACAAGAATTAAGAATTGCTGACTGTTACCGGAAAAATCATCTTTTACTTTCCATTTTAATGTATATGTCCCGTCATCGGAGGTTTCAGATGATATAATATTAACTTCCGGTGCAGTAGCATCCACTTTTACAGGCATATCTACAGTTTGCTCTACCGAATCGACTATATCGGTTTTAGTCCGTATCCTTATATAATACTGTCCTTCCGGCGCCGCTTCATACTTTCCTGAAGTGTTGTTATATAACGTACCATCCCACTTACCTTGAGTATCCGTAGTACCATATACATATACACTTTTGGCCAACTCATCCTCGAGAATATTCTTTCTTATGTTATGTTCATCTGACAATACCCGAATTACATTCTTACTTGAATCCAGTACTTCCACGTTCAAATCCTTGGCATTTCTAAGCATATACATATTGGGAATAATATTTCCTACTGCACCGCTTTCTCCATTAGAAAAGGCTATAGTGTCCGGATTTATTGTTCCCTCTTCATCTGTTAAGCCATAGGGCACAAACAGCCCTTCCTCATTGAAGCCTCCAAGAGACGTGGCTCCAAGCATAGAATCATTTTCCCATTGAGGTTTGTCAATGGTCTGAAGCTCTGACCAATTTCCATAAAAGCCAATGTACGGTACAGTCAATGATGGTATTCCTTTTGCATTAAGCTTGATGTAGCCTTCAACATACTGACCTGCACTAAAGTTACTTGGTAATTCAATAGTCACTGCTACTTTAGCCTGTCCATTTGCTGGTACGGTAACCTTATTTTTGTCAAAGGAAACCTTTGCTCCGTCAATTTTACTATCATGAACTTCTCCCGAATCCTGATCGGTGACCTCCGTCAATATTCCTGCATTCGCTAAATCATATACAGCCTCTGAAGTTCCATTGTTATTCAAATTCAGTTCAAAGGTCTCTTTTTCATCTAATTCCTTTAACGCTACTGCTGCATTTCCGCTATTATCTGTTACCGTTACTTTATTTTTTATAGCGTCCTCAATTTGAATTAACCCTGCTCCCTGCCTTCTTGGTGAATACGGAACATTGTCAGCATATTTATCATATTCAATCTTTGCTGTATTAATAGTAGTATTTTTAGCAAGTTCTACTAGTGCCCTTCCGGTAATTCCCGGATTATTTGCCTTTATGGCTTCAACTATCAGAGCTTCCGAACCTGCTACATGAGGCGCTGCCATTGATGTTCCGCTCATAGTCTGATAC
>JAEZDX010000438.1 GCA_023417975.1 Bacillota bacterium | reverse complement strand
GACTATGGGAAGTACAGTGGAAACTAATCCTATAGCTGGAACAAGACCGCGAGGTAAGGACAAGATAATGGATGAAATGTTAAAAGAGGAGCTTATTAGCGATGAAAAGGAAAGAGCAGAGCACTTAATGCTTGTAGATTTAGGCAGAAATGATATTGGAAAGGTAAGTGAGTTCGGCTCCGTAAAGCTTCAACGGTTTATGGAGGTGGACTGCTAATCCCACGAGATGCATCTAGTATCCAACGTTTCGGGGGAAATGAAAAAGGAGCATGACTGCTTTGATGCTCTTAGGGCATGCTTCCCCGCCGGCACTGTGTCCGGAGCACCTAAAATCCGTGCCATGGAAATTATCGACGAACTGGAATATGTTAGAAGAGGCATATATGCAGGTGCTGTAGGGTATTTTTCCTATAACGGAGATATGGATACGTGCATTGCCATTAGGACTATAGTTTTTAAAAATAACAAAGCGTATATACAAGCCGGTGCAGGAATAGTGTACGATTCACAAAAAACCTTGGAATATGAAGAGACAATAAACAAGCTTAAAGCTTTATTGGAGGCGATATAAATGATTGCACTCATTGATAACTACGATTCCTTTGTATATAACCTATATCAATTCATTGGAGAATTAACTGAAGACATAGTTGTATTCAGAAATGACAGCATTACTTTAGAGCAATTGGAGGACTTGAACTTATCCGGCATAGTAATTTCCCCTGGACCCGGCAGGCCGGAACATGCAGGCATTTGCGTAAAGGCAGTACAAAAATTTAAGGGAAAGGTACCAATACTCGGCATATGCCTTGGACATCAAGCCATTGCCTATTCCTTTGGAAGCAATATCATTGGCTGTAAGGACATATTTCACGGCAAGGTATCCAAAATAAAAGTAAAGGAAAACACCATTTTCCAAGGAGTAAGTGATAAGACGGAGGTAATGAGGTATCACTCCTTAATGGTTGATAAGGAAACGCTTTGTCCGGAGCTTGAAGTGGTGGCAGAAACAGAGGACGGAGTGGTGATGGCAATTTGTCATAAGGAATACCCAATCTATGGACTTCAATTTCATCCCGAGTCCATAATGACCGCAGAGGGCAAAACAATAATAAGTAATTTTGTAAGGAGGGTTTGTAATGTTAACTGATGCTCTTAAAAAAGTAGTTTTAAAAGAAAATCTAACTTCTGAAGAAGCCGAAATGTGTATGAATGAGATTATGAAGGGAAAATGCAGTCCTTCACAAATTGGAGCTTTTCTAATAGCACTCAGAATGAAGGGTGAAACTATAGAGGAAATTTTCGGATGTGCAAAAGCTATGAAAAGCAATGCGGAACAGTTCAGGCTGGAAGACAGCGCTGTGTATGCCATAGATACATGTGGTACCGGCGGGGATGGCGGAAAGACCTTTAATATTTCTACCTGCGTTGCTTTAGTAGCGGCTGCAGCAGGTATAAAGGTAGCAAAGCACGGCAATAGAGCTGTATCAAGCAAAAGCGGCAGTGCTGATGTATTAAAGCAAATAGGAATAAAAATCGATATGACTCCGCAGCAGGCTGTAGACTGTATGATGAATACCGGCATGACCTTCTTATTTGCACCTAACTATCATAAGGCAATGAAAAACGCAGCGGGAGTAAGAACAGAGTTGGGACTCAGGACTGTATTTAATGTACTTGGTCCGCTTACAAACCCTGCGGATATAAAAGGACAAGTATTAGGGGTATTCGACGGAAGCTTGACCCACAGTTTGGCAGAAGTATTACTGCAGTTAGGACGAGAAAGGGCAATGGTTATTCATGGTGAGGACGGCTTAGATGAAATAACCGCAACTACTACTACAAAGGTCAGCGAAATAAGGCATGGGAAAATAATAGATTATACAATAAATCCGGAAGACTATGGCATTAGGCTATGTGAAATGGAGCAAATCTCAGGCGGAAGTCCGGTGGAAAATGCAGCTATATTAGTTGGCATACTCAAAGGAGAAAAAGGACCGAAGCGGGATATCGTGCTTCTCAACAGTGCAGCTGCCTTGTATGTTGGAAAGTCAGTAGACAATTTCAAGGATGGTATTCAAATGGCGCAGCAGCTAATAGATTCCGGAAAGGCTTTTGAGAAGCTAAAGGACATAATTGAATACGGAAGGAGGCTTACTGCGTGATTTTAGACACTATTACAGGCTTTACAAAGATGAAGGTGGAAGAGCTTAAAAAGCAGGGCTATTACGAAAGCCTTATGAGCAATTTTCAAAATAAAGCATGCAGAAATTTTGGAAGTGTTTTTCATGGTGAGAAGCTTGGAATTATAGCTGAAATCAAAAAAGCATCACCTTCCAAAGGAGTTATTGCAGAAAATTTTGATCACAGAGAAATTGCAAGAGCTTATGAAGAGCTTAAGGTAGATGCAATTTCCGTACTTACAGAGGAAGAATTTTTTAAAGGTCACATTAATTATTTGAGAGATGTTAGTGAAATAGTTTCTATGCCTTTGCTTAGAAAGGACTTTATAGTAGATGAGCTTCAACTGTATGAAGCTAAAGCCTTTGGTGCCGATGCTGTGCTGCTAATAGCCGGCGTACTGAAAAATAGGCTTAAGGATTTTTATGACACTTCTACAAGTCTTGGATTGCACTGTCTTGTGGAAGTACATGACGAAAAGGAATTGGAGGCTGCTTTATGCTGCGGCGCAAAAATAATAGGGATTAATAACCGTAATCTAAAGGATTTTACTGTAGATATAAATACTACTGTAAAGCTGATGAAATATATTTCCCAGGACAAGATAGTCATTTCAGAAAGCGGAATAAATTGTGCTGAGGATGTTAGAATGTTGAGGCAGGCAGGGGTAAAGGGGCTGCTCATTGGAGAAAGCTTTATGAGAAAAGTCCAACAGGGTGAGAAGCTGAAGGAGTTTTTGCAGGAGGTGAGAGAAGCCTAAGATGACAAAAATAAAAATATGCGGCATAACAACAAATGAAGAGCTTGAATTTCTAAATATTCTTCAGCCGGACTATATAGGTTTTGTGTTTTCCAATAGTAAGAGAAAGGTCACTATAGAACAAAGCCGTAAGCTGAGCAGCTTTGCAGATAAACATATTGCAAAGGTAGGAGTATTTGTCAATGAAACCATTGAATATGTAATGGAAGCGGCGGAAGCAGCAGCGCTTGATATAATTCAGCTGCACGGTGATGAGACTCAGGCTTATATGGATAAATTGAAGGGTATAAAGCTATGGAAGGCTTTTGGAATAGAAAGCTATGAGGATGTAAAGAGAGCTTATGAGTATAAGCTTCACGGTATTGTTTTTGACAGTATTGTAAATGGTCGAAGCGGGGGCACGGGAAAGACCTTTGATTGGAATATGCTTAAAGAGTTTAATAGAAGTTCTCAGCTTATACTGGCCGGCGGGCTCAATAAAAGTAATGTTAAGGATGCCATTAAGGCGGCGCAACCGGATATCGTAGATGTATCCGGCGGGGTTGAAAAGCATGGAATTAAGGATTTTATTATGTGCAAAGATTTTATAAGTGAGGTGCGTAAAATATGAAAGGCAGATTTGGAAAATTTGGTGGACAATATGTTCCCGAAACGGTAATGAATGCGCTTATAGAGCTTGAAGAGGAGCTGAACAAAGCGTTAGAGGATGAAGAGTTTATGAAGGAGTACAATTATTATTTGACAGAATACAGCGGAAGGCAAACTCCTCTTTACTACGCGGAAAACTTAACAAAGCTTATGGCAGGTGCAAAGATCTATTTAAAGAGAGAGGATTTAAATCACACTGGTGCACACAAAATAAATAATGTTATTGGACAAATACTTCTTGCAAAGAGAATGGGCAAGAAAAGGGTCATTGCAGAAACTGGAGCAGGTCAGCACGGAGTAGCTACAGCTACTGCAGCAGCTATGTTTAAAATGGAATGCGAAATATTTATGGGACGGGAAGATATTATACGGCAGGAGCTTAACGTATTTAAAATGAAAATGCTGGGCGCCAAGGTAACAGCCGTAGACAGCGGCAGTGCTGTTTTAAAGGATGCAGTAAATGAAGCTATGAGAGATTGGGTTTCAAACATCAGTGATACCTTTTATGTAATCGGCTCCGTTATGGGACCGCATCCATATCCTATGATGGTAAGGGAGTTTCAAAAGATAATAGGAGAAGAAGTAAAGTCTCAAATTCTGCAAAAAGAGGGCAGACTTCCGGACTATATAGTAGCTTGTGTAGGAGGAGGCAGCAATGCTATGGGAATATTCTATCCTTTTATTCAAGATAAAGCTGTAGCCTTAATAGGAGTAGAGGCTGCGGGACAGGGAATTTCTACAGGCTATCATGCAGCGTCCATCAACGGAGGCTCTGTAGGAGTCATTCATGGAATGATGACCTATGTTCTGCAGGATGATGGTGGACAAGTACTGCCGGCATACTCCATATCCGCCGGTTTGGATTATCCGGGTATAGGGCCGGAGCATGCTTATTATGACTCCAGAAGAGCTGAATATACTTATGTGGAGGATGAGGAAGCAGTGAGTGCTTTTAAAACCTTGTGTCTTGAGGAAGGAATAATACCGGCACTGGAAAGCTCTCACGCCATTGCCTACGGACTAAAGCTGGCAGCTCAGCTTCCTAAGGACAAGATAATAGTTATAAATTTATCAGGAAGAGGAGATAAGGATATTTACAGCATAGCAGAAAGGATGGGGGTGAGCCTATGAACAGGATAGATAACACTTTTGAAAAACTTAAAGGTGAAGGAAAAAAGGCTTTGATAACCTTTATAACCGCAGGAGATCCAAGCTTGGAGGCAGCAGAAAAGATAATTTTGTCCATGGAACAGTCGGGAGCGGATATAGTGGAAATAGGAATACCTTATTCTGATCCTTTGGCAGACGGTGCGGTAATTCAAAATTCCTACAGCAAGTCATTAAAAAACGGAATAACTATAAACGCTGTGTTTGATACTATGGCAAAGGTAAGGAAAAGCACGGAGATTCCGCTCATATTTATGGTGTACTATAGCTGTATTTTTAAATATGGCATGGAAAAGTTTGTACAGCAGTGCAGCTTAGCAGGCATAGACGGCATAATTATTCCGGATTTGCCATTGGAGGAAAGAGAGGACATAAGAAATATATGCTCAGGCTATAATATATACCTTATTCCGTTAACAGCGCCAACATCCAAAGACAGAATAGAGTCTGTAGTCAAGGATGCAAAGGGCTTTGTATATTGCGTATCCGTCAATGGCGTAACGGGCATGAGAGCAGCTCTGCACACCGAGCTGAAAGGCTATATGGATACAGTGGCGAAATATACTGATGTACCTAAGGCTTTGGGCTTTGGAATATCCAATAGCGAAATGGCAGCAAAGTACAAGCCCTTTTGTGACGGTGTAATTATAGGAAGTGCCATTGTGAATATAATAAGTAATTCAGCATCTATAGAGGAAGCAGGGGAAAAGCTATCCGTATTTATAAAAGGTGTAAGAGAAGCCTTGGATAATTAAGTGAAAGCAGAAATACAGGAAAAAATAAATGGGGCTGTGGCAATAGCGTGTAAAATCGCAATTGTGACAGCCCTTTTTATGCAGCACTAGGTGATCAAGGATTGCAAAGCCGTTTTGTGTCGTATTATGACGCAAGCATATTATACCTATATGGGGAACCCTAAGGCTATGTTTGAAAATGGTAGTAGGCATGAATTAGACAAGCCATAAGTGTCAATAATCTAAACATAAGGTAAATATCTAATATTCTCGATAAGTCTCATAAATCCTTGAAAATAGGATGTTTCATGACAGCTCAATATGAAGATATTTATTACTTTCTGTATAGATTGAGGTGGCACTTATGTGTAATAAAAGCAATGAAATAAATGACATAAATAACATTAGTGAAATTAATGACATGAATAATGAGGATGAGCTGCTGGAAAGCCTTATGAATATGAAGCCTTCACAAATGCAGTGTTTGAGGGATATCTTGCTTACTAAAACCGATAAATTATCGGAGGAAGGTAAGAGTAGTTCTGAGTTGAATTGTCCTGATTGCAGCTCCCTCACCATTATTAAGTTTGGAAAAGACAGGCTTGGAAAGCAGCGCTACAGATGCAGCCACTGCAAAAGAATCTTTGTTATCCCTACTACAAAGTCTCACTTAAGCTGCAGTAAAAAGCCTGCAAAAATGTGGCTTCACTATGTGAAGTGTATGGAAAACGGCATGTCCATACGCAAGTCTGCGGTTATTGTAGGAATTAATCCTACTACCTCCTTCCAGTGGAGACATAAAATATTAAATGCAATAAAGGCGGAACTGTCCAGCAAGCTTTCTGGCACTGTTGAAATAGATGAAGTTATTATTCCTGAAAGTTTTAAGGGAAATCATTCAAAGGATGAAGATTTTTATATGGGAAGAGCACCGAGAAAAAGAGGACCAAAGCTGTCTGAAAGGGGTTCCTTAAGAAGCGTAAGGGTGCTTTGCTGCCTAAGCAGGAGAGAGGATATATTTTCAGAGGTTATAGGTAGGAACAGGCCGGTTGCCGAACAACTCATTGGTTTACTAGAGGATAAAATAGAAACAGGTTCAACTATTTGTACAAACAATAATGCCTCCTATAGGACTGTGGCAAAGGAATTAAAGCTTACGCTGTATAAACTGACTTCTCCAAATCAAGTCATAGAAGAAAAATATGATAATCAAAAAGCCAAAGCTTTCGGAAGACAGCTTAAAGGCTTTTTGACTAAATTTAATGGAGTTGCAACAAAGTATCTTAACAATTATATAGCTTGGCTAAAGTGGTGGTGCCTAGAAACGGTTATAAATTCAGGCTTTAAAGTTATGGATATGTTTCTAAAGGTAGTGTTTAGCAGAGTTAACCTTAGGGTTTGCGATCTAAAGTTTGTGACATCCATACCGTAGAATGCATGTACCTAACGGCAAAGCTTGACCATGACATGTCCATAACATGTCTATAACAGCACGGTTTGTCCATAAATAAACACCAACCACTATTTTGTTACAGAGCCATAGTTCAACGGGCATGCATATATGAAATATTCAATCCCAGATATTTACATATTCATATTAAGATTTATTCTTTCTGCAGCAGCCGAACTATATTCTAAAAAGTAATTAAGTCTAGATTAGCATTTCCAAAGCCATTAATAATTTTACTATAGTCTTTTAAATTTTCCGCAGAACCTACCGCAACTACCTTCATGTCTGCACTTAGAGCGGCTTCAATTCCGGCTTGGGCATCCTCAAATACTACACATTCTGAATTACTCAGTTTTAACTCCTCGGCAGCAAGAACAAATACTTCAGGATCAGGCTTAGCTTTGGAAACTTTGTTGCCGTCTATAATGGCGTCAAAGTATTGCACAAGTCCCAGATTTTCTAGGATAAGCATTGAGTTTTTGCTTGCAGAACCTAAGGCTATTTTAATATTGCTTTCTTTAAGAAGGGAAAAGAACTCTTCAATTCCAGGCAGTATTTCAGTTTTGTCCATTTTTGATATGTATTCAACATACCATTGATTTTTTTTATGGGCAAGGGCGGCTTTTTCTACTTCCTCTAAGGTTATGCCGCCTACTTGCAGTAATATTTCAAGAGATTTTGTTCTGCTGACTCCTTTGAGCCTTTCATTATCTTTTTGTGTAAATTCAAAGCCAAGCTCCGAGGCCAATCTTTTCCATGCAATGTAATGATATTTGGCAGTATCCACTATAACGCCGTCAAGATCAAAAATACAACCTCTACATATCAATTGAAACAACACCTTTCAATAAATAGTTCTTATAGCATTATCATAGCTGCAGCTCTTTTTTACTTTCTTATATACATCTTGTTGTAATATTCATCCAGCATTCGCTTTACTCCGAAGTAATCCTTTATACTGTTTATACTGTCTGCCATCATGTCAATCCATCGGGCTTTGTTATCGTAGTAAGTTGGAAGCACTTCATTAATAAGTATATTGTATAAAGCATCCAAGTCATGGGCATCCAGCTCAGCCTCTGTATTAAAGTCCTCTACGGATTTTCCGTCACCGAACTGCCAGCCGTTAATGCCGTGGTTGCAGGCTTCCGGCCACCAACCGTCCAGTATACTCACATTAAGAGAACCGTTCATGGCAGCTTTCATACCGGAAGTACCGCTGGCTTCTTTAGGCCTTCTCGGGTTGTTCAGCCACACATCGGAGCCTCTTGTAAGTGCAGCGCCTATTGTCATATCATAGTTTTCTAAGAATACTACGGAATTAGGGTATTCCTTTGAAAGCTTAACTATGTTTTCAATAATTTTCTTGCCTGTATCGTCCAAAGGATGAGCTTTGCCGGAAAACACAATCTGAAGTTTGCCGGACTTAAGCAGAGGCACTATTATCTCTGGCTTTGTAAATATAAGATTGCTTCGTTTATACGGGGCGGCTCTTCTTGAGAAACCTATGAGAAGTGATTCTGCATTGAGCTTCACACCATTTCTTTCATAGACAAAATCTATAAGAGCTTTTTTATTATTCATGTGTGCTTCCCACAGTGCATTTTTAGATGCTTCACTGCCATCATATTCTTCAGCGGCAGTAAGCATGTTTTCATCTACCCAGGTAGGCAGGTGTATGGCATTTGTAATGCCTATAATTTCCGATCTTCCTTTAACTTCAGCCCACATTTTATTAGCGGTTTCTGCATGCAAAGCAGCTACCGCATTTGTTATTCTGGACATTCTCAAGGCGCCTACAGTCATATTAAAAGGAGAACCGCCTATTTGCACAAGCTGCTCTATGGTTAGACCGCAGTTTGCACCCATGTATAATAGTCTATCAACAGGGTGGGACTCATTACCTTCAACTATGGGGGTATGGGTAGTAAAAACTATTTCCTCCCTGGAAGCAGCCAAAGCAGCTTCAAAGCTGAGGCCTAAATCCAGCTTTTCTCTTATGAGTTCAAAACCGGCGAAAAGGGCATGACCTTCATTAAAATGATATACATCCACACCTATGCCAAGAGCTCTAAGGGCTTTAACGCCGCCGATGCCTAAAACCATTTCCTGGGCAATCCTTTCTTCACCAAACCAGCCATAGAGCTGTCCTGTTATCCAAGAGTCGCCATTTTCCGGTAGGTCCGTATCCAGTAAATATATAGGTGCATTTCCGAAGGTGTCTACAAGCCACACCTTGCAAATTACGTCTCTTTGACGAATTTTCACTGTAACCTTTACCCCGGTATCCTTGAGAAAATCATATTCATAATTATGGTAGGCGTCATAAGCACGTCCGTCCTTACCAATACATTGATCACCATAGCCTTGCTTCCATTTAATGCCTATACCTACCATAGGAAAGTTATAATCCTTGGCTCCTTTTAAATAGTCTCCGGCTAAAATTCCAAGGCCGCCGGCATAGCTTCTAAGCTCTGTATCCAAACCGTATTCCATACAAAAATATGCTGCTTTAGGCAGTTGCTTTAAATCGCTCATAATGTAGTTACTCCTTTCAAGTAAAACTATTTAACCTTAATATATATTATACTGTTTTCCTCAAGCAAATAAGCTTTATCCGAAACCATAAGCTCAAAGGCTTTACCGCGCTGGTGCTCAATGATTACCTCATGGGCATTGACAGTTATCTTTAAAAGATGCTCTCTGAATAAGAGCTTAAAAGAATACTCCGTCCAAGCCTTTGGTAAAAATGGCTTCAGCGTAAGTTTACCGTCTATAACTCTTAGTCCTCCAAAGCCGTATACTACCGACATCCAGCTGCCGGCCATGCTTGTTATATGAAGGCCGTCATAGGTGTCATTATTGTAATTATCCAAATCTAGCCGCGCAGTGCGAAGATACAGCTCATAGGCTTTGTCTTCATAGCCGATTTCCGATGCCAGTATTGAATGTATACAGGGAGAAAGGGAAGATTCATGGACAGTTCGAGGCTCATAAAAATCAAAATTTCTCTTTTTAGTTTCCTTGTCAAAGCTTTGGT
>JAEZDX010000103.1 GCA_023417975.1 Bacillota bacterium | reverse complement strand
ATCATTAATTATCCCACCCTAAAAGCTTTTTTTCAAGGGAATCATAATCATAGACCCTTTGTTCAAAGTTATTAAAATTGTCATTTTGATTTCTTTGAGGAGAAGTTTTCTTAAAGGTACCTTTTTTATCTTTAGTCTGTATTTCCTCAATAGATTTTATCCCATCCTTATTCCAACTGGACAATATGGCGTCTATGTATTTGAAGTCTGCTCTGCTAAGCCTTTCAAAACAAATATCACAAGCTTTCATAATGACTTCCACAGGAAAAGCAAAATTATTTACCCATTTATCAAGCATATCCTCTTGAGGCTTCATTATTTCTCCGTCTTTAATACCGAGATAATTTAAGACTTTCTTATATTTAATCCATTTATCTTCATGCTTCTTTATAAAACTTTGGGCCTGCTCTATTGTGTTTATTTTTGAATCATGCCATGCAATTGCTACCTTTTCTATGTATCGATAATCACATTTGCCCTTAGAGGCACAGTACTCAATAAGTAACAGTATGATTTCCGGACCAAAGTGGAAGTCCCTTTGCCAGCTTATGTATGTAGACATTTCTTTTGAAGCAAGAGGTCGTGCTACTAGCTTTTCAATTTCATGAAGCATATCTTTAGTTGAATTATTATCCAATTCCTCTAAAAGATTAACTTCCTTATTGCTCTTTTGTGTATCTTCCTCCAAATCTGAAAATTCAATATTGAAGTTACCTAATCTATCAATAGGTGTAAATTTAATTACTCCTTCGTCATTCCAGTAATTCCAGGCATTCATTATATCCGATTCAAGAAGATGCAGGGCAGAAGCTATAAGAGACGAATTAACCCCCGGTTCTCCGCTAAGGCAATATTTTAAAGCGAGTAAGTATACCTTAACAAATTCACCTCGGGCCTTTGGCATATATTTTTCAATAAATGTATTGCTGACAGGTGTATAGTTTGAAGTGTTCTTTTTGAACATAAATGTGCTCATACCCATTGACCATCCTTTCTGAATAAATCATTTCTCTATATATTATAACAGAGGGTAGTATTCACCTCAATAAAGAAAAATTATCATGTTGTGGTATAAAATATGTATTAATGGGAAAATTAAGAAAGTTACTCAAGAACAATTTGGAAAGGATGCGAAGTTGTGAAAAGAGCAAAAGGGATGAGCAAAGTTGGCACTTTAGTTGTAGTCAGTGCTGTTGTATGCAGCATTGCCGCATATGTATCTTATGTACCAAATGCTTACGAAATATACATAAATGACAGTGCTGTGGCATGTGTTAAAGATGAAAGAACAGCCAACGAGGTGGCAGATAATATTCTCGGTGACATACATACAAGATTTAAAGATTTAAAATCCAATGAGGAAATAATGTACTCCGGAGTTGTAGCCAACAGCAGTGCACTAAGTAGTGAAAAGGACATAAAGAGGAATGTATTGGGAGCGCTTAACGTGAGAGTTAGGGCTGTTGAGATGATTATCGACGGTGCTAGGGCAGGAATTTTGGCTGACAAGTCTGAAGGTGACAAGATTATCGGCAAGGTCAGCGCTCACTATATTGATAATTCCAAGCTAGAGAATAAACAATTGACTGGGGTTAAAAATGATATAAAATACAATGAAATTGAAGTCAACATCAATCAAGTAGATGAAGTAGAGGATGTTGTTGAGAAGCTTTTGAACGGAAATGAGGGAAATACGCCGTTTTTAAAAGTTGAGTATACCGGCATAAAAAAGGAAAAACAAAGTGTGGCATATTCCCAGACTGTAAAGATGAGTGATGAACTTTCTTCTAATGCAAGTAAAATAGTTACAAAGGGTGAAAATGGAGAAAAGGAAGTAGAAAGCTGCATATCATTTATAAATAATGAAACAAAAAGCTCTAATGTTATCAGCGAAAAGGTCATTAAAGCACCTCAGAACGAAGTGGTTCTGAAAGGTAAAGAAGATTATTCGCCAAGTGCAGTAAGTATGCTTGTACCATCCCGAGGAAGTGTGAGTTCAAACTTCGGTATGCGCTGGGGAAAAATGCATGAAGGCATAGATATAGCGGCAAAAATAGGAGAGCCTATATATGCCGCAATGGATGGAAAGGTCATATACTCGGGTTGGATAGAAGGGTACGGTTATGCGGTTAAATTACAGCACGATGATAACTTACAGACTCTCTACGGACACTGCAGCAAGCTAATTGTGAAGATGGGAGATTCGGTGGAAAAGGGGCAGTTGATTGCCAATGTGGGGAGTACCGGTAATAGTACCGGACCTCACGTTCATTTTGAGGTAAGAATAGACGGAAAAGCGGTTAATCCGTATCCTTATATATATAAGAAGTAATTACCTATAAAGTATAATGATAAATGGGCAGCGTTGCTGCCCTTTTTCCATAGTTACCTTATATTCACTGCGGAAGAAGCTTCTGAAGGTCAATTGAGCCTGCTCCCTGTATGGTTTTAGAAGCTTCTATCATAGTGGAGGAAGCTTTTAAAAGAGAACATATATCTTTGTAGCTTAGGTCTTTATTATTTTCCAAAAGTATTGCGCAAACTGCACTTATATATGCGGCAGCACAAGAAGTACCGGTATATACAACGTAAGGTCTTTCAAGATTTGCAGCAAAAAGCTTTATACCGTTTCTTTCCGATATATACTTTACATTGGTATTTAGGGAACAAATGTCTACACAAGCAGCAGCAAAATTGGGCTTTTCCGCATTTCCAAACGGACCTGCGGAAGAGTGTATATAAGGTGCGGCTGTGCTTCCGGTTGTTTCAAGCCCTCCAACAGTTATACAACTGTCTATAGCTGCAATTCCCCTTATACTACAGTCACCGTTCCCAAGTGAGCCTGACGGCACTACAGGAATTATACCTGAGGTGGTAAGGCTTTCAAAGCTTTTTGAGAAAAGTTTGATGGTGAAAGGATTATGTTCTATGAGTTCAAAGGGAAGGCACACTACACGGATGTTGTATTCCTGAGCGTCGGCATATATCATTTCCAAACCATAGAGTATATCTGAAATATAGGCGCGGCCGAGAGAGTTGAAAGCTTTAACCATGTAAATTCCAGAGTTTTCAGCAGCCCCTACATACATTCCTTTAGAAGTGTGTCCACTACCGCAAATGATACCGGACATAAACGTCCCATGTCCATTATCATCATAAGGGTACTTATAATCGTTAATTAAGTCCATAAATTTTTTTATCTTATTGGTTGGTTTCAAAAGATCGGGATGAGGATATACACCGCTGTCTATTACTGCAATACCGATCCCTTTCCCAGTAAGATGATGCCTGCCCTTGAGGCTTACACCATTAGCGCTCAGAACACTACTGCCGCATAGGAAGGCGTAACTATCCTGGGAAATATGTTCAACCTGAGGCAACTCTGTAAGCCTTTCTATTCCACTCGGGGTCAAAATGGCACATATGAGCTTTACCGATGGGATTGAACGAAGAATTGTTCCTTTATATGATTTAATCTTCTTTTCGGTACTCTCCATTAAGGTTTTACACAGTATATTTACTCTGTATTTTTTGTATAATTTATTGTCCATACAATATTTTAAATTTGAATCCAATTTATTCTTAAATAGAAACATGCATATCTCCTTCCACATACTAAAAGTGGCTACCATTATAGTATATGAAACACTTGATAAATGTTATCACATGACGTATTATTTTAGTGTAAATAATGGAAGGATTCAATAAAATTTGTAATGAGAGGATGAACTATATGCCTTTGATAGATTATAAATGTAGAAAATGTAAAGAAGAATTTTTTGAAATTGTCAATAGCGATAAAGACAAGGTTGCATGTCCGAAGTGTGGCAGCGACGAAATAAATAGACTATATAAAGGGAAGTTTTATGGAAAGAATGGCGGAGGAAGCTGCGGAGGGAATTGCTCCGGCTGCTCCGGCTGCCACTAAAAAGTTAATAATATCATTTCCATTTAAATATTATAATACCGATTATCATAACAATAACGCCAAATATTTTAGTTGTGCCAAACTTTACTTGAACAGTCTCGAACAGGCCCAGAGCATCTATCAGCGCGGCGGCTGTTAGCTGGGCTACAAGTATTGTTGAAATTGCATAGGTTGTTCCTAAAAATTCAATTCCTTTCATAACAGTAAAAATAATTACAACTCCTAAGGCGCCGCCTAAAAAGTATAATTTGTTTACTTCTTTTATATTTTTTAGATTACCGTCTCTGACAAGAAGTACCACTATTAGTGTTATTATAAAAGCACTGCCCTGAACAATTAAATTTGTCTGCCAGCAGCCAATCTTTGCACCAAGTCTTGTATTAAATACTCCTTGAAAGCTCATTGCTACACCTGCAATTACAGCAAATATCAAACCTGTCATAAAATTAATCACCTCAAAAATAGCTTAACCATATTATTGTAAATAATGCTATTTATAAATTAAAAAAGAAACCCAGTATCAACTGAGTTTCCAAAGAATCGTCTATTCAATTTAGTAGCCGCAGCTCTGTCTTTCGTGATTAACAAGGTTTTTATCCAAATAAGCGTTTTCTATATCACTTTCACTAAAACCAAGTGAAGCACCAAGGCTAATAAAATCTTCAAACAGAGTTATGTACTGCTCTCGTGTTTGACAAATAACAAAATCATTCAAATCTATATACAGATTTAAAAATTGTTCTGTTAATGAATTATCCATAAGCTTCAGCTCTACATTTACATTAGAAATTTCCTTCTCTAAACCGATGGAAAGTATGAAATGAAGACAATCCACGTATTCCTCCAGTATAACATGCTTAGGAGAAGGCTTCTTTTGGCTCCAATATTTAAAACAACGAGTTTCGTTAGCTAATTCTCCAATTTCAACTTGAAGGGCCAAGATTTTTCTTTGGATAAGATTATTGGAGAGTAGGTTGTGTTCGGATCTAATTCTTAAATCTAGTTCCTTTTGCAACGCAAAGAGTTTTTCTAAATTCATAAAATAGGCTTCCTTTCCTTTGAGTAGTTGAAACAGATTCTCTAGTGCATAAAAAGTTTAGCGTTTTTGTTCATTCAACACATAACTATATTTTAACGAATTATTACAAAAAGTTAAAGTTTCGGTAAACGATTTCTGAAAAAATAATTTAAAGTTTTTAAAAAAAGTCGAATATTTTAAATATTTAAAAGAAAATTTAGGAAAAAACAAATGAAGATATTACAAATAACAAAAATAAATGTAATACCTTCTATATTATTGTATTAATATTCTCTTAAAGGATAGGCCTTTACAACCATTTCTTTTTTATTATTAATGGGCTTCCATAGTTCTACTCTTTCAATAGTAGCGAGTTTATGATAGCCTAGTTTTTTAGCTCTGCTGCAGGCTGAGGCATATTCATTCTTAGTCCACTCTCTTGCGGCAAAATTAGTGTTAGCTAATGAAATATGAAGATCCCAATCTTGTATTGTCTCCCTGACATCAAAACCATGAAGTTTTAGAGTGTCATTTATTACTCTAGCCAATCTACATATATAGCCTTTATTTTCAATTTTAAGATTTACAGATTTATATGGCTCATCAAAACATATAATATCACTTACTTCAACCTTAAATTTTTTATAAGGTCTTAGTATTTTAAGGAGGATTTCATCCAATTTATTAATGTCCGGATCACCAACTATTTCAAGTGTTATATGCAGAGTAGGAAGGTTTTTGTATAAACGGTACTTCCTGCCGATGCTTCTCTGCATTTCTTCAATTTCCTTATAGGAATCGTTATCAAATAAAGCGACTAAGTAATATCTCATTGTAACCCCCTGTGATTCTAGTTATGTAAATAAGAGCTATTCCAAATAGATTATAACATATTTATTGATTAAATATTAGAAAAATTATAAACATTGATTATATTCAATAAAACAATTGTGAAATTATCTAAAAGCTAACGGTTCATATTATGAATAATATATAATATATTCCAGAAATTTTCAATAAATACCGGGGCTATAATTAAAAAAATCTGCTTAACAATATTTTAAGTTATGTTATAATAATATAAGAAAATGATAAAATGAAGTTTTTATGTTTTACATAATGAAATATGACGTATTATTGACATGAAATTAAGTATAGCAAAATTGTATATGAGTTGTATAAATTGATGATAAATAAGGGTGGATAGAACTATGGATAAATTAGTAATACAAGGTGGTAATCATTTAAATGGTTTTATAGATGTGAGCGGCGCAAAAAATGCTGCAGTAGCTATCATTCCTGCAGCACTGATGGCAAGTAAAGGAGTATGTGTTATAGATAATATACCCGATATAGAGGATGTTCACTGTTTGGAGAGAATTCTTGAATGTCTTGGCAGTAAAATAAAGAGAGAGAAAAATAGTGCGGTTATTGACAGTACGGAATTGAGTAATTTAAACGCCTGCACAGATGATGTAAGGAAAATGAGAGCTTCCTATTATCTCATAGGTGCACTTTTAGGAAGGTTTAAAGAGGCTAAGGTGGAACTGCCTGGGGGCTGCTCCATTGGTG
>JAEZDX010000232.1 GCA_023417975.1 Bacillota bacterium | reverse complement strand
CATCTGGATATGCTTATGGTATGCCACCATTTGGACAAAAATGTTCCCGAAGATATCGCTTTTGCTGATTCAAGAATAAGGCCGGAAACTATTGCAGCAGAGGATATTTTGCACGATATGGGAGTTTTCAGTATGCTAAGCTCCGATTCTCAGGCTATGGGAAGAGTTGGTGAAGTTATAATAAGAACTTGGCAGACTGCGGATAAAATGAAAAAGCAGCGCGGCTTTCTCTCTGAAGATAACCAAGGCAATGATAATTTCAGAGTGAAGCGATATGTGGCCAAATATACAATAAATCCTGCTATAACACATGGTATCTCAAAATATGTCGGATCCATCGAGACAGGAAAATTTGCTGATTTGGTGTTATGGCGACCTAATATGTTCGGTGTTAAACCTGAAATGATAATTAAAGGCGGAATGATAGCTGCAAGTAAAATGGGTGATCCAAACGCATCAATTCCTACACCTCAGCCGGTCATTTACCGCAATATGTTTGGAGCCTTTGGAAAAGCAAAGTATAGTACCTCTATAACCTTTGTTTCTCAAGCTTCTCTTGATAATGGGAATATACGAAAATTAGGTTTGGAGAAAATAGTTCTTCCGGTGAAGAACTGCAGGAATATAACTAAAGGAGATATGAAGTTAAATAGCGAAACTCCTACAATTGAAGTTAACCCGGATACTTATGAAGTAAAAGTTAACGGTGTACATATCACCTGTGCTCCAATTGATAAAGTATCCATGGGACAACTTTACTTTTTATTTTGATTCAACTATTTTAACTAGACTCATAGTTAAAGCTTTAGCCTAGCTTTCAACTATATTTAGGCTGTATAAAGGAAGGATGACATATATGTTAATTGAAAATATTATCGGCAATGCCCATTCTTTACACTTAAATGGTAAAAAAATTGATATAGTGGATATAGATTGGTTTGAGGTCAATAAGAAAATACTAAAAAAGACAAGCAGAAACGGTAAGGATATAGGCTTCAAACTTCCTCATCACATTCATCTTCACCATAATGATATTGTATTTATTGATGAAAGCGAAGCTATTGTCATAAGCATTAATGAATGTGATGCAATAGTCATTAGACCTTCCAGTATGGAAGAAATGGGCAAAGTATGCTACGAAATAGGAAATAAACATGTACCCCTATTTATGAATGGCGAAGAAATAGCGGTTCCTTTTGACGAACCTCTCATGAAGCTATTGGAAAAGAAAGGCTTTAGACCTGAGAAAGCTGTAGTAAGGCTTACTAACGGATTGGAGTACCACAGTCATGAGCACTGACTATAGCTTTCTAACTCTTCTTCAAATATGTGATTCGGTTTTCCCAATCGGGTCGTATACCCAATCTAACGGACTTGAGACCTATGTTCAAAAAAATATTGTAAGTAATAAATTTGAAGCAGAGCATTATATCAAGAATATGCTTATGTATAACATAAAATACGGGGATGCTCTTGGGGCAGCATTAGCCTATAAAGCTGTCTCAGCTCAAGATATAAGCATGCTTAAGGAAATTGATAACACCTTGTGGGCTTCAAAAGGCGCAAAAGAGATAAAAGAAGGCAGCTGTAAGCTCTGCATGAGATTTTTAAAGCTTGTTAGAGAATTTTCAGAAGGAAGTTTTACTAAAGATTATATGAGACTAATCAATGAAGGCCTCTGCTACGGCCAATATGGTATTGCCTTTGGATTATATGCTGCAGAAAGCAATATTAATCCTCAACATGCCTTAACAGCTTTTTTATATAATCAAGCTTCAGCCATGGCGGTTAACTGTACAAAGCTGATCCCTCTTGGACAAATTGATGGGCAGAAGCTATTATTCAGCATGCACAATATTATAGAAAAATTAACTTTAGAAATAATGCAATTGACAATAGATGATTTAGGAAGATGCTGTATTGGTTTTGAAATAAGGTCAATGCAGCATGAAGATTTATACTCCAGACTTTACATGTCGTAAACCTTGGGTACTAAAGTATTTATTACTATATATAACATGATCTGAAAGGCAGGTATTTATTATGAGCTATGTAAAAATTGGTGTTGCCGGACCAGTAGGTTCAGGCAAAACTGCGTTGATAGAAAAACTTACAAGAGTGATGAGCACAGAATACAGCATTGGTGTAGTAACCAATGACATATATACAAAGGAAGATGCCGAGTTCTTGACTGCTAACAGCGTATTGCCTAAGGAAAGAATTATAGGTGTTGAAACCGGTGGGTGTCCTCATACTGCCATACGAGAAGATGCTTCTATGAATCTGGAAGCTGTTGATGAATTAATTGATAAATTTGCTGACATTGAATTGATTTTTATAGAAAGCGGCGGTGATAATTTATCTGCTACCTTTAGTCCGGACTTAGCTGATGCTACAATATATGTTATTGATGTTGCCGAAGGTGATAAGATTCCTAGGAAAGGCGGACCGGGAATAACGAGATCCGATCTTTTAGTTATCAACAAAATAGATTTAGCGCCTTATGTGGGAGCCAGCTTAGAGGTCATGAAGAGGGACTCAGAGAAAATGCGGGGAGCTCGTCCTTTTATATTTACTAATCTTAATGATAAAACCGGATTAGATGAAGTTATAAATTGGATAAAATCAAATGTTCTGTTAGAAAACTGCTGATAAGAAAGAGTGATTTTATGTCAAATTATTATTTAAGATGCTCTCAAATTTTTGTAGAAACCTATGTCAAAGATAGCAAAACTATTATTAAGGATACTTTTTTCACATCCCCTTTCAAGATTACCAGTCCCTTTTACGATGATAAAAGAAACGTAATGAAGCTTTGCATAATGAATATATCTCCGGGAATGCTTCAAGGCGACATATATACACAGCACTTCAAATTGAATGAAGGAAGTAAGGTTTATATGTTCTCTCAGTCATTTTCCAAAATATTTTCTATGGAATCTGACGGATTTGGAGAGCAAAGATTAAAAGTTAATTTGAAGCATAATTCCAGCCTCGAATATTACCCTCTTCCCACCATACCATATAAAGACTCCTCCTACAAAGGTATATCGGAGTTTTATATGGAAGGTGACAGCCATCTAATATATAGAGAAATACTATCCTGCGGCCGATATAAAATGGGAGAAAGCTTTTCATATAAACACTTCTCTTCTTTAGTAAAAGTTTATTATGAAAATAGACTCTTATTGATGGATAACACCACATTGGTTCCGGTTCTTCAAGATATCCAAGGCTTTGGTTTTTATGAAGGCTATTCTCATTCTGCTAATGTATTTGTTATAAGCAGTAAAGTAAGCTCTATATATAGAGATAGCTTAAACGAACTTCTTTCCAGCTATGAAAATATTAGTTTCGGCATCAGTTTACCCTCAAACAAATCTATAATAATACGAATTTTGGCAAATAACAGTGATATATTGTGCAAGATAACAGATGAAATTAGAAATAGAACCCCATGGTAGTTCCCTGGGGTTCTTTTATTGCATAATCCTACTCATTTTTTTTCTTTTCGTTTTTCAGATCCTTTGAGGTAAATTCACTGATAAAATTATCTAGTTCTTCACTTGCAGCCAAAACCTTTTTGTAATCTGCATTCTCATCTATCAATGAATGCAGCCTTTCTCTCAACTCATCAATTTTTTCCTCAATCATGCGATACACTCCATAACTTTAATTTTTCAATCGTGATTATAATTATGAGTATTAATCACAATTAAACTTGCTAAGAAAGTTAATAAATTCATTTCCCTCTAGAGGTTTTGCAAATATAAAGCCTTGAATCTTATTGCATGCCATTGATTT
Source organism: Bacillota bacterium (assembly GCA_023417975.1). Taxonomy (GTDB): domain Bacteria; phylum Bacillota; class Clostridia; order Clostridiales; family Clostridiaceae; genus JAEZDX01. Next base: position 9,492 of record JAEZDX010000232.1, on the reverse strand, counting down.
TAAGCACTTTAACTGTTCTTGTTCTTCTACTCCTTCGGCCACTACTTCTAAATCAAGCTCATGGGCAAGTTTTATTATACTTCTTGTGATTATTTTATCTTTCTTTGACTTTGTTATCCTGTCTATAAACGATTTGTCTATTTTAATTCCATCTACAGGTAAACAATATAGATAATTTAATGAAGAGTACTCCGTTCCAAAATCATCAATGTATATTTTTACACCTCTTGCTCTCAAAAGGGACAGAGTATGAAGGATTCTATCAGATGGCTTGACCAAAATTCTTTCTGTTATTTCAACTATGAATCTTTCCGGATCTACTTCAGCTTCACTTAACGTATCAAATGCATACTTCAGGAAGTTCTCATCTTCAAGTTGCTTTTCCGATATGTTAACTGATACTGTTAAATTGTCATATCCAAGTTCGCTGCATTTTTTCAGCTTTTTGCATGCCTCATAAATAACTAACCTTCCTACCTCATTAATCATTTCATTCTCTTCAATAAAATCAATAAAATATGAAGGAGCAAGCAGTCCATACTCTTTATGCTTCCATCTAATCAGCGCCTCCATGCCGTAGATACTCATTGTATTTATATCGATTTGAGGTTGAAAGTATAGAATAAATTCATTGTTATTCAATGCATTTAAGATATCCAATTCCATTTTTCTATTTGCTATGACTTCCTCATACATATTATTTCTAAAAAAGCTATAGTAGTTTGACCTGTTCTTTTTTGCATAATCTAATGCTATCTCTGAATTTTTCAAAATGGTCACCGCATCATCTATTCCTTTGGTGAATAATGCTGCTCCCATCTTGAGACTCAATTTAACTCTGTGTTCATGAACTTCTTTAGGCTTACTTAAATTATTAAAAATAGTTTCTAAAAGTGTCCTTGCCTCATCTTCACACTTTACTCCATCCATTATAATTAACAATGTATTGTCTCTGAATTTAAGCACGGCTCCTTCTGTAACATAGCTTTGAACAAACCGTTGTACACTTCTCATCAGTATAGACCCATATTTATAGCCGTAAACATAGTTATAAGTGTTAAAATTACTTATTTCAAGAAGACATATGGCAAAGTGCTCCAACTGATTTAAATAATAATCATAATACTTTTCGAAGTCAGTAATTGAATAGTTTAAATTTTTCATATTGTTAATGGGCTCGTCCTCATAGTAGTAATCTGCCAACATTTATTTACTCCTTTGTAGATGTAATGAGTAACTCATTTACTTTGACATTTGCAATAAATAACTGTATTATTAAAACAAAATAAATATTTTGTCTCAAAAGTAGAAAGCCCATCCTCTTCATTTAACATAATATATCTCATATCATTACATTAATACAAGAAACAACCATATCACTTTGATACTTTTCTTCAAAATGTTCCATATTAATACAATATTTTTGATAAAACTTGGATTGCTAGCTATATTATGCTATAATGAACTGTACAAAATATTTATTTTGTACAGTTTTGCTTCAAAAAGGAGATTATTATGGGACGAACAACTGAGAACAGGATAAAATATTTAACACAACAAGAAGCCACAAGACTTTTTAATGCCATTGAATACTCCGAAGGTATTCATACAATTAGGGATTTAGCTATTTTCAGAGTTGCCTATAGATGTGGGCTAAGAGCCTCTGAAATATCTCTTCTAAAATTAGAGGATTATAACATGATTAAAGGAGAGCTTTACTGCAAGAGACTGAAAGGCAGCAGTAATAACACCATAAGACTTGATACAAAAACAAAGCAAATCTTGGACAAATATATAACGGAAAATAATATAATATCTGAAGGTAATATTATTTTTAAAAGTCAGAAAGATAATCCCATCTCCAGACAGACTTTAGATTATCTAATGAAGAAATATTGTAGTCTTGCAATGATAGACGATAGAAAGAAACATCATTTTCATGCGCTTAAGCATACAACTGCCGTACACCTTGCGGAATCAGATATGGATATAAAAGAACTCCAATGGTGGCTTGGGCATAAAGCCGTAACTAATACAGAAATCTACTTTCAGTTTACAACAAAACAGCAGGAAAAAATGTACGGGAAACTTGACAGAAACAATGAAATGGTTTAGTGGTATAAAAGTATATTTTAATCACTAATTATACCACTTTCAGTATACTTATATTTAAACTTATTGAAGCCTTTACAAAATATCTCTAACTACCTTTATGCCATTACCTATCATGCTATATAAAAATACTATATTCATTAAGTCTCCATCATGATTGGTGGCTTCTAGGTCATAAGTGTCTACAGCATTTAAAGGGACTATGACCTGCCCATCAAGGTTATAATTGTTAAAATAGGTCTGTACAGAAACTGCTGCTTGATAAATGCATATATCAGTACAATCACCTATAACTATAAACTTATTAATACCTTTCTTATTCAGTTCTATTATAGTATCCTTAAACTGTTCAATTACGAAAGCATTTGTGCAATTTTTACCAATTATTATCTTATTGCTTATATCCTCCAATTCCGAAATTATTTGAGCTTCTTCTGTTCCTGTTATGCAATGCGGCGGATATGCATTGAATTCCCTTGCATTTTCCGTATGATTTTCATTTACTATAATAACAGGTATGTTTTTAGCTTCCGCAAAGATATGTGCTAGTCTTGAAACTTCAGGAATTAGTTGTTCAATTCTTGGACTATAAAGCGTTCCTTTTATGGAAAATCCGTTATTCATGTCAACAATCACAAGAGCCGCTTTGCCGATCAATTCTTCAGTTTTCATTCTTTCCAGCTGTTCAAAACTGCTTATTATACTATTCAGTGTCTCGGAACTTTTTTTGATTAATTCATCTTTATCAACTATTTTCAATTTAATCCTCTCCTATCATAACTTTATTTCCTATAATAAGCTTAAATCCTATTGTATATAAACTTCAATCAATATTACAATTTAAGTTGCTCATTTTGCTCATTTATATTATATTAATCCTATATAGGCTATTTGAATTAATTTTATATATTTTGCTGTTAAAAATTTGACAATATACTATAAATAGTATGTATTCCTATATTAATATCAAAGGAAGTGAATTTGATTTGAATAACTCAAACATTTTATATAACATTTTCCCGGAACTTCTACATATAATTGATAGAACTGCCAATAATTCTTGGAAACTGGATGACCGCATGGAATTTTATAATATTATTCTGGTTTATGCAGGCAAAGCTGAATACACGTGTAACGGTAAAAAGATTCTGGCTTCTGAAGGGGATTTTATTTTTTTTAAACCCGGTGATGTAAGAACTGCTACTACCTTTTCAGACAATTTCTTGAAATGCTATGCTGTTGATTTTAAATTTACTTGCCCTGTTTATAATAATTCAACTTGGGAATTAGCTTCTCCCGAGCTTCCATTTTCATTTTATCAAAGGATCGAAGATAAGTACTTATTTTCCAGACTGTCTGATTTATTTATAAAGCTCACTCATTCAGCTTTATCGAACAGTATTGTAGGCAAAGTCCGTGAGCGAACGACTTTCATTGATATATTGACTTTGCTCCTCCAATATAGTGATGGAAATCAATATAATTACTCCAACATAAGAAAAGTAGATAAAATTATTGACTATATGACTGAAAATTATAATAGAAATATTACATTGTTGGAGCTATCCAAGCATTTTCAAATAAGCGGATCGTATTTAGGCAATATATTTAAAAAAGTTACGGGCAAATCTACAATAGAGTATTTAATAAGTATTAGGATTAATAAGGCAAAATCTCTATTAAAAGATGGTCTTACTGTTTCAGAAACTTCAAAACTTGTAGGTTTTAACGATATTTTTTACTTCAGTAAGGCTTTCAAAAAGCATGAAGGTATGAGTCCAACTCAATTTATTAATCTTGAAAAAGGTGAAATATAAACATATGAAAAATTCTTATTATTAAGAAAAAACAAGGACAATAATAACTCCCAATTATTGTCCTTGTTTTTGCTTTATCTGTCTATTGATTTTCCTTTTCCCATAAAAGCTTGCAGCTGCTCATAGCTTGGATACCCTTCCATATCACCTCTTACCTGTATGGCCATGGCACCTACGGCATTAGCCATTCTACCACACTCTTCCAGAGGCAATGATCTTAACATACCACTTAAAAAACCTGCTGCAAAGCCATCTCCGGCTCCTGCTGTATCTTCTACATTCTTTACTTCAAAACCTTCAACATAGAGACTTTCACTCTCATTTTGTATATAGCAGCCTTTTTCTCCAAGTTTAACACATACAAGCTTACATCCCATTCCTAGAAATTCCTTTGCTGCAAGCTTTTCATCGTCTATGCCTAAAAGTAATTTTGCTTCGTCTATTCCAGGAAATATTATATCTGCCTTCCTTGCAACATCCAGAATTACTTCCCTTGCTTCTTCCAAACTCCAAAGCTTCAGCCTTATATTTGGATCAAAGGTTACAGTTACATTATGTCTTTTAGCTAATTCTATTGCCTTATATACAGTTTCTCTTGCACTTTTTGATATAGCAAGTGTAATACCTGTTATATGGAGTATTTTTGCTTCTTTTATATAATCTTCATCCAGATCATCAGGATTTAGATTACTTGCCGCAGAATTTTTTCTATAATAATATACGTTAGGATTTTCTCCTATAGTTCTTTCCTTTACCATCAGTCCCGTATTGCTTACTTCATCAAATATAACTCTTGATACATCTACTCCTTCTCCTCTTATAGCCTGATGAATATATCTTCCAAGCTCTTCATTTCCCAGTCTGGAAAACCATCCAATTTTATGCCCTAGCTTAGAAAGTGCTATTGCCACATTTGATTCGGCTCCTCCAAAGCTTTTTGAGAAATTATTGATATACCTAAGTGACCCCCGTGTTTCTGGATTGATAAGTATCATTGATTCTCCGAAAGTTACAACGTCCATTTTATCCCCTTCTCTGCATATAGCATATCGTATAAAAATTAATTTTTACTTACTTCTTGCCTGTTTAACTTTTTCCACAAATTTCCTAGCATTTTCAGTCACTACATCGTAATTACCTTGCTCTGCACCTTTTGTCAGTTCACCGCCGATACCTACTGCCACAGCACCTGCTTTGATCCAATCAATTGTATTATCTACACTTACTCCACCGGTCGGCATAAAGTTTGCTTGAGGAAGAGGTCCCTTAAATGCCTTTATAATAGAAGGTCCAAATGCACTTCCCGGAAACACCTTAAGTATATCCACACCAAGTTCCAAAGCTTCTACAGCCTCTTTCACAGTCATAATTCCCGGCATTACAGGAACCGCATATCTGTTACACAGCTTTATAGTATCAGCATTAACATTTGGACTTACAATATATTTAGCACCTGCCAATATGCACGCTCTTGCTGTTTCCGGGTCTAGAACCGTTCCAGCACCTATTATTAAGTCCTCATTTTTATACTTTTCTGATAAGCTGTTAATCATATCAACTGCACCCGGCACTGTCATTGTTATCTCAATTAACTTTATTCCACCATTTTTTACAGCTTCAATTAAATCTTCTGCCTTTTCCTTTGATTCTGCTCTTATTACGGCTACAACTCCATTTTCAACTATCTTCTCAAGAATTCTAAGCTTTTCCATAGCTACCTCCTAATAATAATTTTATTTTACCAGCAAAAGGTTTACTATATAGCATTTCTCTAGTTTTATAGTTAGCCTAATGTGCTCGAAAAATCCTTAAAAATTCAATACTTTTCTAGCTAATTTTACTATTTACTAGAGTAGTCTATATATATTCCATATTTATACCTTCATTTTTATTTCATTGTACAACCTAAGTAGTACCTTTTCAATACTTTTTTAACTCATTTTAAAAAGCATACCAATTGTAGTTGGATGAATTTTATTTCACATTGTTGCAGATAATTTAATAGTGGGATATTACAAAAATAATTATATTTTTCATGTTAGTTTTTATTACAACCATGTTATCATATACATAATTACAGACCCTATTTAAATTATGGAAATTACTGTAACCATCTAGTTTTAGTTGCTGCAGTAAAATATATACGGATTGGAGTGATACTCATGAGAATGACCTTTAGATGGTATGGTGAAGGAAATGACACTATAACACTAGAGCAGATAAGACAAATTCCAGGTGTTGAAGGTATAGTTTGGTCTCTTCATGATATGCCTGCTGGCGAAGAATGGCCAATGGATAGAATCCTAAAGGAAAAAGAATTGATAGAAGGACATGGCTTTAATATTGATGTGGTTGAAAGTGTAAACGTTCATGAAGATATAAAGCTAGGTTTGCCTACAAGAGATAAGTACATTGAAAATTACAAAAGAACAATTGAAAAGCTTGGAAAAGCAGGTGTAAAAGTAATATGTTACAATTTTATGCCTGTATTTGACTGGGCAAGAACCGATTTATTTAAACAGCTTCCTGACGGTTCTACTGCATTATTCTTCGAAAAAGCAAAAATAGCAGATACAGATCCTATGGAACTTGTTGAAAAAATAGCAAGCGGTTCAAAAGGTCTTACCATGCCTGGCTGGGAACCTGAAAGACTTTCCCACCTCAAAGAATTGTTTAAAGCATACGAGCACGTAACTGCTGAGGATCTTTGGAATAATTTAAAATATTTCCTTGAAGCCATAATTCCTGTAGCAGAAATCAATGATATAAAGATGGCCATTCATCCGGATGATCCGCCGTGGTCAATATTTGGACTTCCAAGAATAATAACAAGCAAAGAAAATCTAAGAAGATTTTTAAAACTTGTCGATAATCCATATAACGGTTTAACTCTTTGCAGCGGTTCTCTTGGTTCCAATCCTGAGAATGATGTTGTAGAAATGATTAGAGAATTCGGTCCAAGAATTCACTTTGCACATATAAGAAACATAAAACATTTTGATAATGGAGATTTCATAGAAACTTCACACAGAACTTCCGATGGTTCACTGGATGTAGTAGGTATGGTTAAAGCTTATCACGATATTGGTTTCACAGGTTATGCAAGACCTGACCATGGAAGACATATATGGAATGAAAAGTGCAGACCGGGTTACGGATTATACGACAGAGCACTTGGAATTATGTATTTGTGGGGAATATGGGATTCTCTTGAAAAAAACAAAGGAACTCTTTAGGAGAGGTGCAGTTTAATGGAAAGCTTAATTTTAAATAAACAGAATATAAAAGATTGTGGAGCATGGAACAAGGCAGATATAGAACTGCCAAAGTTCGATTTTGATAAAATGTGTGCTGCTACTTCTGAAAATCCAACCTGGGTACATTTTGGATCCGGTAATATTTTCAGAGGTTTTATAGCAATGCTTCAGCAATCACTTTTAAACACCGGTAAAGTTAATTCCGGTATCGTAGCTGTTGAAGCATATGATTATGAAATTATAGATAGAATCTATTCACCTTATGATAATTTGAGTCTCCTTGTAATTATGAATCCTGACGGCAGCCTGGAAAAAAAGGTTGTAGCCAGTGTAGGAGAAAGTCTGGCAGCAGATTGTTCCAGAGAAAATGAATGGAATAGATTAAAAGAAATATTCAAAAATCCTTCATTACAAATGGCTAGCTTCACTATTACGGAAAAAGGTTATGCTCTAAAAAATATTTCTAATGAGTTTATGCCTATAGTGAAAGAGGATATGGCAGCAGGTCCAAGTAATCCAAAAGGTGTAATGGCAAAGGTTGCCGCTCTTGCCTATGAAAGATATAAGCATGGAGAGTTGCCTATCGCATTTGTAAGTATGGATAATTGCTCACGTAATGGTGAAAAATTGCAAAATGCTGTCGTTACTATAGCTGCAAAGTGGGTTGAAGGAGGACTCGTAGAAGAAGGCTTCCTAAGCTATCTTAATAATCCTCAAAAGGTTTCTTTCCCATGGAGCATGATAGATAAAATTACACCTCGTCCTTCGGACAGCGTTAAGGCTACCTTGGAATCTGTTGGCTTTGGTAGTACAGATATAGTGTGTACTAAGAATAACACTTATATCGCTCCTTTTGTAAATGCAGAAGGTCCTCAATACCTTGTTTTGGAAGATAAATTCCCAAATGGGCGTATGGCACTTGATGAGGCAGGAGTGTTTCTTACAGATAAAGAAACTGTTGAAAGAGTTGAAAAAATGAAGGTTTGTACTTGTTTAAATCCGCTTCATACCGCTCTTGCAGTTTTTGGATGTGTACTTGGATATAACTCAATTGCAGAAGAAATGAAAGATAGCTGCCTTAAAAAGCTGGTAGAAAATATCGGATACGAGGAAGGCATGCCTGTAGTTGTTCACCCAGGAATTCTTAATCCAAGAGACTTTATAAAAGAAGTTATTGAAGTAAGACTACCGAATCCAAATATACCGGATACTCCTCAAAGAATTGCTTCAGATACGTCTCAAAAGGTAGGTATAAGATTTGGTGAAACAATTAAGTCATACTCTGAAAGAGCTGATCTTGATCCTAAGGAACTTAAATATATACCTCTTGTCATTGCCGGATGGTGTAGATATCTTATGGGCTTAGACGATAACGGTAATGAATTCCAACTCAGTCCAGATCCACTGCTTAGTGTACTTAAACCTTATTTGGCAGATATAAAACTTGATGGTACTGCTTCTGTAGGCGATAGTCTAAGACCAATTCTTTCAAATGAAGAAATCTTCGGTTTAAATCTTTACAATGTTGGTTTAGGTGAAAAAATTGAAGGCTACTTCAGCGAAATGATTTCAGGAGCTGGAGCTGTAAGAGCAGCACTTAAAAAACATTTAAATTGCTAAAATCAACCCTATTATATATATAAAGAAAGGCCAGTCTGCATTTGCAGATTGGCCTTTCCTTTAATATCCTGCGCCTTTCATTGCTGATATTGCATTTTCGGTATATCTTTTATATATTCCTTTTCTGTTCTCAATTATCTTCGGCATCCATTTTTCTTTTCTTTCAGCAAATACTTTTTCTATCTCAGCTGAATCACAGGCTTTACCTGCTATGCCTATAACATTTAATCTTCTGTTTACAATATCAAGCTCAATCAAGTCCTCGTCCTGAATTAAAGCTATAGGTCCTCCGGCTGCAGCCTCAGGAGATATATGTCCTACGCATGGTCCTCTTGTCGCTCCGGAAAAGCGTCCGTCTGTCAATAGTACTGTGGAACCATTCAACTTTTCATCACATACAATAGCTTCAGTTGTCATAAGCATTTCAGGCATTCCGGACCCTCTTGGCCCTTCGTATCTTATTATAAGTACTGAGCCGGGTTCGATCTTTTCTTCAACTACAGCGTTATAGCATTCTTCCTCCGAATCGAAAACTCTTGCCTTTCCTACATGATGCATCATACCCTTTTGTACTGCTGCATATTTTATTACTGCACCTTCTGGAGCAATATTGCCTTTAAGTATTCCAATAGAACCCAATTCATGCGTATCTTCTACATCCCTAATAACATCTTCTCTTTTTAGAT
>JAEZDX010000231.1 GCA_023417975.1 Bacillota bacterium | reverse complement strand
CGGATTTAGAGACTTTCTTTTTAACTTTTCGGTCATATCGTCCAGTTTTGCGATGCCTTGTTCTCTGAGTCTCTTGTTTTCTTCTTCTATTCGTTTTGTTTCTTCTATACCTTCCATAATAGTACTCCAAGTTTTTTCAAGAGTCTCTATTCTTACGCTGGTGCCGCCGGCAAGCTTTGCTATGTCTATACTTTGATTTTTTATATTTTCTGCATTCTTAAGAAGCAGTTCATTAGTAGTTCTGTCAAGTTCTGTTAAGGAATCAGAAACGATTCGCTGTCTCTTTAACGCCACAGCCTGAACAATACCATTCTTGAATACAGGTATTGTTATGATAAAAGCTGAATGTATCTTTGAAACAAGCTTATAGTTTCCTCTTTGTATCATTCTGATTTGAGGTGCGGTCTGAAGCGATACCATTTTTGCTGTTTCAAGATCGTATATTCTCTGCTTCATCATCTCTACAGCCGTTTTCATATTTTCAAGGTTCATGTAATCCATCTGGTCCCCTGAGCTGGCCGCTGTGGCTTCCAGTGCAGGTAAATCTTCTTTTTCTATCTTTTCAACTACCATATTACCTGCCACAACATACTTTTCTAATTCCTGATAGTAGTTGAAGTTTTGTTCATACATATTGTCCAACATTCCATTAGCTTCATTTAAATCAGCCTTGTATTTACCAAGCTCAGTATAAATCTTATCAATTTCAGAGCCTATGGTTTTATATTTGCCCATTATTTTTTCAACTGTTTTTGCAGGTTTGCTGAATACTTTGCCGAAGAACCCCTGAGGCTTATCTTCAAAGTCTTGCTTATCAAACTTTTTCATTATGCCTGTAAGCTCTCTAATCATAACACTGGAGCTCTCAACTGTGCTCGTTTTAATAGTTTTTAAGATCTGGTCAGCGAATTTGGATATTTCCTGGGCGGGCTGATTTCCGTATTCCAGTATTGCGTTAGAATCCTTAATATTGACAACTGAGGCTATTTTAAGCACTTCCGGAGATCTTTTCAACTGCTCTTTTACACTTAGTGCTCTCTCCTGTGTATTATCCTCTTGAACTTGAATAATATCATTATTGGCCATAAAAATTTTCACTCCTATTCATATAAATAATATTTTACTTAAGTATATTATCTTTGAATTTATACCCTTCTCTCATATTTTACACTAATAAAGTCAAATATCTATGCATGGCTTTATCAGCAATTAAACTATTTCTTAAAAAAGCCTCTGAAAAAGCCTTTCTTTTTGTCTTCATATTTTACAAAATCCAAATTAAAAGACATCTTCTCCAAATGATGCGCATCATACATGTCAGGATAAATGTACGTTTCTATATCTGTATATCCTGAAGGATTGTATATGACTATATCCACACCCATCGCATTCATAAATGACAGCATTATACAGTCCTCATAAGACACATTCCCATTCTTTTCATTGTTATATATGACCATTTTAGGCACATCATCAGGATAATCAAAGCCCTGAAGTATTTGCTGCATCTTAGTATCCAAATTTATAAGTACAGAGAAAATATCAACCTGAAAATCTCTGAACGGCTGGTTATCTATATTGTATACCACAGGATTCATACACATCTGTTTGATCTTTTCCGCCATGGCGGACTGAAGTCCAAGCCTTAGCTCCTTATACTTCCACCAAGATGCCTTAACTAATTTTTGCGCATCAAACCCATCATTTCCATGTTCCGGATACACTTGAGCAAGCTTTCCGTATTCTAATGGAACTACATCTATTATAGGAAGCTTGTTTATCAATACAGTTTTATTTAATCCAACTATACTGTTAACCTCTTTCCAATATTTATCCAAATCTTCATGAGTGCCGCTTACCTTAGCAAATATATTAGGTATATAAGCAGTTTTATTTTCAGCCTTCCAGCCGTCACGAATATATGACTTTTCCTTTGCCCACAAGTTGACTTCCTCATAAGTGGTGCGCATGGTAAGTGCCTGAACATAATAGTCCGTGAACTGCCACGGCCTGTAAAAGCTTCCACTTTCCTCGAATAAGGTTTTATTAAGTTCTTCTCTTGCGGAGTAAGCTGTAGTCTTTATTCTGTCTTTCAATTCCCATGGTGATGCTTTTATATCGCCTCTGTTCAAATATATTATTTCCCTGGAAAAAACATTAAATTTGTCCACAGCAGCTATTGCTCCGGCATTTTTAGGATTGAAATATAATATATCACAGCCCAGAGTGGATAAAAAAATCAGGAAAAATGCTTCTTCCGGAGTTATATCACCATAATATAAAATTTTTGGGTTTGCCTGTACATAATTAAATCCATCGAAAAGTCCTTTTATATATATATTTAACCAATGAACTCCGTAGTTCAAAACCAGCTTAAACTCATTGGGCTGAATCCCTCCACCCGACCTGGTATAGTAATCAAGCATTACCTTAAAATAATTTTTGATTTGAACAGTAAAACCGGGATTTGACATAGGTGGAATTAGGCCTTTATTATCAATTTCATTTATTATGAAGGAACTATCTATTCCTTGTTCCGGATTTATAGATTTCCATATTTCGTTGAGCTTATTTTGCATATTCAAGGATATATTACGATCAAGACCCTTGTCAAATTTTGCATATAGCCTTGTGTAGGTTCTCACATCCCTATCAATCCTATATAAAAAATCATAATAATCTTCTTCATTTGTTTTTATACCTACGAATCTATAAAAAAACCTTGGTATTGAGACAACGTATGAATTGTGCTTGAATCCCCTTCTATCACTTACCGGTGTCTTTAGATCGCGTATTATATCGTCAGTCAGTTCTGCATTGATAGCTTGAATGTCAAGTCTGCTAATATCTATTTTGTCTACCATCGTTACCAGACACCTTTCCTTTCAATAATTATTGACAATAATGTGCATATTATTTCACATATTTTAAATCCACATCACTTTTTCTTTGAATTTACGATATACAGATATAGTATATCAATATTTGAAAAAAAATGAAATGGGGACGGTTCACAATTTTTCTATATTATTGTTGATTTTAAGTCCAATGTAAATAAAGTATAGTCCATAGTATATGACTCATATTAACAACTGTATAACATAAAAAGCATATCATAACCAATATATTGGATAAATATAATTGTCTGGTTGATGCCTTTTTTATTCTTAAGCATAATATTACAATAAGAAAAAGAGGTACAAGGCCCTTTATAGATATACTTATGATACTATTATTTATGACATTTTTCATTATAAGATTTGTTTCCGTAAAATATCCTGTATTAATTAAAAATATAGTAAAAATAACATCGGTAAGATTCAAAAAGTATATCAGCCAAAGCTTTATCCTTATACTTTTCAAGGTACATGCTTTAATAAATTTGGCTATCAATGTTGTAACCTCCGCATTTTAAGTGATTTCTTATAAAAAAACTTACAGATTTAATATCGTTATAGAATTCCATGGCTTAACTAAATTTATTCAAATTACTATATAGGTAAAAATTTAGTTTAAGCTTTCTCTTATTCCGCAGCAGTATGTAAGCTTTTGTTATTATGTATTTATGTGATGAAATAATGGTTGGTGTTAAATTAAGCGATAATATGTTACAAATACTTTATTAGTTTCTTCTTTATTATTTTTATTCACATAACCTACTTATTTATGTTATTCATATGAATCAGTTTTCAATTAATCTGATGTTTTAGAAAAAGTTGTATGAAACTTCATTCAACTACTCACTTCTTGAGAATTGCTTAGAGTTTGTTATGTTAAGCCACGCAGTAACAAACAAATGTAATCATAAAATTTTCTTATATTATTTGCTCATACTGAATTAGCTATATTATTGTTAGTTACTGAAGTTTTTTCAGTTTTACTATATGTTTTTTAGCAAAATCGTTTGAAACAGGTGATGCTAATTGATATGGTGGAACTTAAGTAATTTTATAAGGCTTCCGAGCATATCCGTGGCTACTTCAAGGCTTGTGTATGGTCAAATAATAAAAAATGAGAGGCTGCTACTGTTAAAAACTGATGACAACATTAGATTTAAGCAATATCTATATAGAACATAATAAGTCTTTTACATTTTTTTTCACAAAACTTCATGAAGATTGGATATTTTACTCATCATATTGTTAGATTTTAGTGTATTTATATAGCTTAGCTCTTAAGTATGAGGTACAATATTTACTAAAGTCATATTACTTTTTTATTAGTAATTATGGGACATATATTCAGCTGTTATTGATACTAATTTTATATATAAGGCTGTATATAATGTACGTGGTAAAATGGAGGAGATATTTTGTTACATATTGTTGCTGTTGAAAAAGACATGAGGTTAAAAGAGAACATCTCTTTACAGGAATTAAGGGAGGAAAATGTAAAGTGGTTTTGGGTTGATTTTGACTGTCCCTCTGTAGAAGAGTCCACTTTACTGGAAAGCTTTTTTAATTTTCATCCCCTTGCAATAGAAGACTGTCTGCATAATTTGCAACGGCCTAAAATAGATTTCTATGATAATTATAGTTTCTTGGTTGTACATGCTTTACAAAAAGAAACCTTAACCCCCTCTGAACTTGATATTTTTGTAGGAGAAAACTTTATAGTGTCTTATCATTTAGCTCCTTTAAAAGAAGTTGAGAACTCACGAGTAAAGATATTATCTCAGCATCAGCATTGGAAGGAAGGCTCTGTTTATGTACAATATGAACTTATGGACAACTTGGTGGATAATTATTTCCCTATAATTTACCAAATAGAGGATTACCTCAATCAGTTTGATGAAATAGACGTATTTAACAAGGATAAAAATTTTGTTCATAAGCTTTTTGAAATAAGAAATCGCCTCTTGAAGCTGAGGAGGATCATTAACCAGATGAAGGATCTGCTATATCGAATAGTCAATTCTGAAAATATGCGTGTTCACAAAAGCCGTCACGTCTATTTCGCCGACGTCTACGATCATCTTTTACGCCTTTCTGAATTTATAGAATCCAGCATTCTTGTGACCTCAGACCTAAGAGAAAGCTACATATCCATAAATTCAGACCGGATGAACAGAATTATGATGCTATTCACTGCCATAACCACAATC
>JAEZDX010000193.1 GCA_023417975.1 Bacillota bacterium | reverse complement strand
ATGCCTCCGCCTAATACCACACCTGAAATCCCAACTGTAGGGCATGTCCCTCCTGGAAAGCCCATACCATACTTTGCCAGAGTAGAGTATATTGAAGCTAGCTTTGCTCCTGCCTGAATTTTTACCGTATCACTCTCTGTATTAACTTCAATTTTATTCATCTTTGAAGTATCGATAATCAAAACACCATTGCCGGTGGAATATCCTTCATAATTATGTCCACCGGTTCGTATCCTTATATTTACATTATTCTTTCTGCACCATTTTATAGCATCACATACATCTTCTTGTTTATAGCAATAGTTTATAGCTAGAGGAAACTTATTTATAGACAAGTTATATTCCAATCTTGAGATACCGTATATGTCATCGCAAGGAGTCACCACTTTTCCCGATAGTTCTTTAAAATCCATACCATCACCTCAAATCTTGAAAAATAAGCACGGTACTATCTACTAACATACTATGCACAGATATTAAATTTGCGAGTCTAAATTTGAACTGTAATGTCGAAAAAAGAAATGACCGAGGCCATTTCTTTTTCTAGTGAAATACCTTATTCTATTTTTTCCATTCAGACTTTAAAAGTGAATACATGCATTCATCCTGCCACTTATCACCTATGAGCATAGTCTCTCTAAAGAGACCTTCCTGCTTCATACCTACTTTCTCAAGCATTTTTACAGCCGACAGGTTCTTAGAATAGCAGCCGGCTTCCAACCTATGGATTTTTGTATTGCTAAAGGCGTACTTTATTATGCATTTTAATGCCTCGGTACCGTAACCTCTTCCTTGAAACTTTGAACCTATCATAATACTAGCTACACCAATTTCACCCTGCTTATACATGCTGTATAAGGATACATGTCCAATAATTTCAACACTTGATTTCAATACTACAGCTATACGGTCTCCAAAACTGTCTCTCTGTGTCTGCTGCTCAACATTATCCGCAACAAACTGTCTTACTGCCTTTTCATCAAAGGGCTTTTCATCCAGGTACTTCCATATGTCAGGATTTGATATATACTTTAGTACTTCTCTCCAATCCGTAAGCTTATATGGTCTTAACCTAATCCTTTCAGACTCCAGACTTTTTAACAACTCTACCAACTCCAAATTACACATAATCACAACTACCGGAAATTTATTATATCCGGATGTATATTTATATAGTATGAAATATTAATGTGTTTGTGTATTGGAGTTAATAATTCATTATTAAACAGACTATATATTCTTATTTCCAATATTCAGCTTTTACGAATCTTTCTAACGCAGGCAGTGAACGACTTACCTTTTCCGTATCTATACAATAAGCCATTCTGAAATATCCGGGACATCCAAAGCTGTCTCCAGGAACTAAAATCAAATCGTATTTTAAAGCCTTTTTGCAGAATATATTTGCATCTTCCTCCAAAGCCTTCGGGAAAATATAGAAGGTACCGCCGGGCTTTGTGCAAGTAAATCCAAGCTCTATTAATTTGTCATATATTAAGTTCATATTTGTTTCATAAATAGACATATCCGCAGTCAAATCTACCACTTCAGCTACAGCCAGCTGTATGATAGATGGCGGGCAGTTATGTCCAGTACCTCTTGAAATCTGTCCACACATACTTACAATTAAATCAGCATCTACGCATGCCGGATTTACTGCCACATATCCGATTCGCTCCCCTGGCAGCGAAAGGGATTTAGAATAGGAATAGCAGGATAGAGTATTGTCGTAATATTTTGAAACATATGGAGCATCGGTTCCTTCAAATAGAATTTCTCTATATGGCTCATCGGAAATAATAAAAATCTCATGCCCATATTCTTTTTGTTTTCTTGTAAGCAACTTAGCCAATTTTTCAATAGTTTCCGAAGAATACACTACTCCGGAAGGATTATTGGGAGAATTAATTAGAATTGCGGCTACTTTCTCTGTCAGCATCTCTTCGAATAGCTCAAAGTTAATTTGAAAGTTTTCTGTATTTGGAGGTACAATTTTAAGAACTGCTCCTGTCAAATTTATATATGGGTTATATTCAGGGAAGAATGGAGCAAATGTAATTACTTCATCCCCCGGTTCAGTTACACAACGTACTGCATGGGCAAGTGCTCCTGCAGCACCTGATGTCATAAAAATATGATTTTCCGTATAGTTCATTTGGAACCTTCTATTCAGAGAATGTGCTATTTTTGCTTTAACAGATGTAATTCCAAGGCTTGGACTATATCCATGCAGCTCCGCGGGATTTTTATTAGACAGCATATTCAGCATAGCTTCAGTAAATTGCTTTGGTACCGGCACCGACGGGTTTCCTAAACTATAATCATAAACATTTTCATAGCCTATTTCTTTACCGCGCTCCGAAGCAAATTCAGACAATTGTCTTATAACAGATTTACCTTCCAACATTTTCTTGTACTTTTGTGATATCATCTTATTCCTCCTATCATAATCCATTTACTATATTTTCAGGACGACAGCCTTTAAAGACCGTTTCTATATTTAGCCAATTCTTTTTATGTGCCCTATAGAAGTAGCTTGTGGTTATACCGCCTATATGAGGTGAAAATATAATACGGTCGGCATATTCCTCCGGCAAATTTAAAAGAATATTATCCTTTAAAGTTGGTTCCGGGGCTACAGTATCCAATGCTGCACCTTTAATTTTCTCTGATATAATGGCATTGTACAGTGCTTCATTGTCTACAATTTCACCACGGGCAGTATTTACTATATAGGCTGTGGATTTCATTTTATTTAAGAATTCCTGGTTTATCATCCCGGTAGTTTCGGATGTCACCGGACAATGTATACTTATGATATCACAAGTATGTGCCATATCCTCAAGCTCCATATAAGCCACTTTATGTTCTTTTTCTACTTCGACCGTTTTTTGCATTTTAGTATAATAATAAACCTCACACTCAAAAGGTGCCAATCTTTTTGCGGTAGCTTTTGCTATATCTCCAAAGCCGATTAAGCCTATTTTACAATCAGCCAATTCAGTGATACCTTCTACCATCATTTTCTCTTTCATCTGTATTTGTCTGCCTTCTCTTTCCGTGCGATCACCTACAATAATATTGCGAAGTAAAGCCAGCATTAACAGCACGGTTTGTTCAGCAACAGCTCCTGCATTGGAACCTTTACTATTACATACATATATTCCTCTTTCCTTAGCAGCTTCGCAGTCTATTCCGTTATACCCTACACCTTCGGATTGAATTATTTTCAGATTAGGCATACTGCGAATCACATTACCCGAAAGACTTGATATAGGATCAATGGTAACAGCATGGGCATCATATGCACTCTTTAGCAATTCATCATCGCAAGCACCCCTTGGACAGAAAACCATGTCCAGGTCTTTTACTATATCAATATCCGGCATATATTTTTTATAGCGATCCTCATTTCCGATTATCAAGATTTTCATACTTTACTCCTTTAAATCACTAATAATTAAAAATAGTATAACCCCTAAGACTACTAGTTAGTCAAGCACTTTTTTAATATTTCAGTCTATTTCACTATAACTTCAAATAACAATATATATGTTTACAGACGAAATAAGATATATTATAATTTTTTTAGAACTAAATAATTAAAGCTAGGGGTGCCTTTAGGCTGAGAAGGATTTTCCTAACCCTATGAACCTGATATGGATAATACCAGCGAAGGGAAGCTATGAATACAATAAATATATTCGCATATATTAGCTTGCCTTTGTGCAAGCTTTTTTTATTTCGTTCAAAATTATATAGGAGGAATAAAGCATGAACTATACAACACAAATGGATGCAGCAAAAAAAGGAATTATAACTAAGGAAATGCTAATAGTTTCCGAAAAGGAAAATATGGAGGTCAACCAGCTCCGTGAGCTTATGGCTGAAGGAAAAATTGTTATACCCGCAAATAAGAATCATAAAAATCTTAATGCTGAAGGAGTTGGAAGAGGCTTAAAGACAAAAATAAATGTAAATCTCGGTATTTCAAAAGACTGCTGTAATATAGACGTTGAGCTTGAAAAAGTACGAAAAGCTATTGAGATGAAGGCAGAAGCTATTATGGATTTAAGTTCCTATGGTAAAACCCATGAATTTAGGACAAAGCTTATAGAAGCATCCCCTGCTATGATTGGTACTGTTCCTATATATGATGCCATAGGTTTTTATGATAAAGAGCTTAAAGATATTACTGAAGAGGAGTTTTTAGACGTAATTCAAAAGCATGCAGAGGATGGTGTAGACTTCATGACCATTCATGCTGGAATAAATAAAGTAACTGCTGAAAAATTCAAAAGAAATAAGCGTCTTACCAATATAGTCTCAAGAGGCGGTTCTCTTATGTTTGCCTGGATGGAACTTAACAAAAAAGAAAATCCCTTTTATGAGCATTTTGATAAAGTACTTGATATTTGCGAAAAATATGATGTAACACTGAGCCTTGGAGATGCCTGTCGGCCGGGTAGTATTAACGATTCAACGGACGCATCGCAAATTGATGAACTCATCGTGTTAGGAGAACTTACAAAACTAGCCTGGGAAAGGAATGTTCAAGTTATAATTGAAGGTCCCGGACATATGGCATTAAACGAAATAGCTGCAAATATGCTGCTGGAAAAGAAGCTATGTTACGATGCACCTTTCTATGTGCTTGGTCCGATAGTTACGGATATCGCTCCCGGATATGATCATATAACAAGTGCTATAGGCGGGGCTATTGCAGCCGCAAACGGTGCTGATTTTCTATGCTACGTAACACCTGCAGAACACTTGAGGCTTCCTAATCTTGATGATATGAAGGAAGGTATAATAGCTTCAAAGATTGCAGCACATGCCGCTGATATAGCTAAAGGCGTCAAAGGAGCTCGCCATTGGGATAATCAAATGAGTAAAGCAAGAGCCGACCTTGATTGGAATAAAATGTTTGAGCTTGCTATAGATCCTGAAAAAGCGATCAGATATAGAAAAGAATCCACACCTGAGCATGAAGACAGTTGTACCATGTGCGGAAAAATGTGCCCTATGAGAAATGTAAAAAAAATACTTAACGGCGAAGATATAAATATATTGAGAGATTAACAACTTTTTATAGAACGACTTCTACAGATGTAGGCTTCATTAAAAAGTTGGGACTGCAGCAAAAATATTGACTTTGCTTAAACAGTCCCGACTTTTTTAACAACTTATATTATTATATATACAAATTAACTTTCTTTAAATTCCATCCATTCTATCTGCATTCCGGGTTTTATGAAATCAAGCTTTAACTCGTATAAGCCTTCTTCCAGTTCTATTTTTACAAGTTTTTGCTTAATCCATCGTCCATCAGTTCCGCTTGTTTGAATGGTAGTTACAAATTTATCATTTAGACTGATGTTGCAAGCTGTTTGTGCTAAATTACTTTCAGGAGACATTATACTTACAATAATACGATATACTCCCGCCTTACCGGATTTTATATAAGTCGGTGACGTTCGAAGAGGCTTTATTTTTGAATTTACCTCAAGCATTTGTACCTTTTCCGGTGAAAGAGAGCTATTTGATTCAAATTTTACTACTTCTTCTCCAAGTTCCTGTTTTCTGAAAAATACCGGTGCCTGCATTAAGAATCTACATATATTCATAGCACAGCGCTGTAGTTCACCTCGTGTTAGAGTGCCATTCTCTAAAGCTTCCAAGGTATTATCATTTCCTGAATTGATTTCCGCTCCGTAATTATTTACAACCATATAATCATCATTTTGAGCACGTACCATAAAATCA
>JAEZDX010000176.1 GCA_023417975.1 Bacillota bacterium | reverse complement strand
CTACTACATGGAATGTCATATCTCTTGCGAATCCATGCTGGGTCATATTATATTCCTTACCCTCAATGAGAGTCTTATCACCTTTCAGCTTTCCTACTATTGGAAAGAGTATCGGTGCATGTCTGTTCCAAAATTTGCGATCTGCCTGCCATAAGTATTCGAGTTTAGTTTCCTTTGATTTAATACTGCACAACTCAGCTCCCTTATCTTTACTTACAACAGTTAAGTATTCATTGGCTAATGTAAATTCCATTCCTTCACTTCCTCCGATTAACTTCAACTATACAGATGCAGAAATTTAGCTTTACTATTCGCCACAGAAAATATCGAATCTTCACCGACTTTTCGGGGGAGATAAATTAACAAATAAATTTCCGCATCTTTAGTATAGAAATATGAAAAACAGTAGTCAAGTTAAAAATAGAAGAGCCTTAGTATTTCAGTCAATTCCGTACTGTATCTTCCGGTAACTGCTTAGTACAAAGGCTCTATATAATTATTATATTACATATATGTTATGTTGTTACATATTAATGTAAAATAATCCGTTATTCTTCTTCCGGATTGTATTCCTCATCATCTTTTTTATCAAGGGAATTATTAACCTTATTTGTCTTATTCAAAGTCATCTGTGTAAGCTCTGTTATCGGGGATACTGCAAAACTGAAAGCTCCAAGATTGGCGGTTTGTGCAACTGCATTTTGTGCTAAGCTTTCGAGACTGTCTAGTTCTTCTCTGTTATCATCCATAATATCACCTCTTTTGTGGCTAAACATACGAAATTATATGTTGTATATATATTATGTATAATTAAGAAGATTATTCTGAAAAATGTACTATTTAATAACTAGCAATAATATTTGTAAGGGATGCGGGAATTTCAGCTATTATAGAAACTAAATATTAAGCATCCCTTGCTTATCATTTTATTGGTATATAAATATCAACCTCACAATTTTCATCATTTATCTCACATCTTTTGTCATATAACTCAAAGTCCGGACCATCTGTGCGCTCATAACCGCTCTGCAAAAACCAGGTTCCGTATATTTCCTTCCAAGCGCCTTGTATGGCTTCAGGCAGTTTTCCTTTAGCAGTGAATACAGCATATTTTGCTGACGGAATAGTCTTTTGCACCATATTTTCAAGCAAATCCCCACTGTTACTTACCTCCGTACATATAAAGTAAGAAAATGTATTTATACCGTCAAAGTCACTGCACATACCAAGTACTACATTATCCTTAGGATTTACCCTATTCTTCAATTTACCGAACTTTTCGTATATGCCGTCAGCTAAGCATTCCTTCCAAAATTGCGGTACACTTTTGTAATTATCTCCATTGTCATTTCTTACTCTGATCTCTCTGCCTACTATTTTGAATTCATCCTTCTCAATGATTTTATAGTTCATGCTTCTACCTCCACTTAATAATTGAGTTTTGTAGGTAATAACACAGACCTTTTCTCTAAAGACAAAGGGTCCTTCCAGCTTTCTGCATTCCATGGGTGTCATACCGTGAAATTTTTTGAAAGCCTTAGTAAAAGCCTCCGGAGTTTCGTAACCATACTTTAACGCTATATCAATGATCTTTCTATCGGAACAAGCAATCTCTCTGCCGGCAAGTGAGAGCCTGCGTTTTCTAATGTATTCCTTCATAGAATCGCCTATGAGTGCCTGAAAAATTCTATGGAAATGAAACAAAGAGCAATATGCTTCCTTTGCAACAGCTTCCAGTTCAATGTCCTGTGTCAAATGTTCTTCTATGAAGTCTACAGATCTTTGAACCCTGTCATAATAGTCAACCATACGAATTACTCCTTTCCTACCTATATCTACAATTATAGCGCCGTACTTTTCCTTTTTCCTGTCCATTTGTGCTAAAGTGGAGTCATCAACTTATCATTCCGTAAAAAACTCTATAATAAAAGGTATTATCGCTGTTTTATTTTGATAATACCTTCATTTGCTTCATATTAAATTACTTTTTATGCTTTGGACTCTTTGATACAATTTCAATAGCCTTTACTACTTCCTTTATTACATCAGCCCTAAATTGAATTACGAGTTCGTTTATCTTAGTATAAACAAGTCCCGTTTCCGTTGCCACATAATGAGGCTGAAGCTTGTTTAAGGTTATGGCCTTTATATCCTCCATACATTTTGAACACTTACATACATCTTCATAGTTACCTAAAACACTGGGAAGAATTACGTCTACAATATCTTCCATATAATTTTTGACCATCATTTCACCGCTTTCCGAATTTAGTCTTCACCATTAGGTTACTTCCTATCTATATTAGCTGTCAAGCTTATTTTAACATTAATAACTATATTTGGTTAATACTCCTTGATGCTAATGACATTCAAAACTTCCATTATATTTTTTTCATGCTTAATTTTTACCCTCAGCTATTTTTTCGGCTAACTCATTTAAATATACCCATCTTTCCATCTTTTTCTCCAGCTCTTTTTCCAAGCTTTCCTTTTCCTGAAGAAACTCCTGAAGCAAGGTATAGTCCGCTGCTGCATCGTGAATCCTGCCTTCACATTCTTGAATTTTATCTTCCAGCTCGGAAATTACGGTATCAATCTGGTCATACTCTCTCTGTTCCATATAAGAAAACTTTGCAGGTTTCTTCTTTTCTTCCTTAATTTCATCCACAGAAGGGCCGGATTTATCCACAGTTTCCTTTGTTTTATTATTCGAACTGTTCATACTTGCCTCTTCTTCAGCCAATTTATCTTTGTAATCTGAATAATTACCGTTATATTGTTTTATATCACCATTACCCTTGAAGTAAAATATCTTATCTGCTATTCTATCTAAAAAAAATCGGTCGTGAGATACGGCAATTACCGCTCCTGAAAAGCTGTCAATATAATCCTCGAGAATATTGAGAGTTTGAATATCCAAATCATTTGTAGGCTCATCCAATAACAGTATGTTTGGTGCCTCCATAAGAACTCTTAAAAGATACAATCTCCTCTTTTCTCCGCCTGATAACTTGCTTATTGGTGTCCATTGTGCCTCAGGAGGGAATAAAAACTTCTCAAGCATTTGTGAAGCACTTATCTTTTCTCCCTCTCCCGTTGTCAAATATTCAGCACCTTCTCGTATATACTCAATTACTCTCATATCACCATCCAAGTGTCCGTTTTCTTGAGAGTAAAGTCCGATCCTTACAGTTTCTCCAACCTGTATAACTCCGCCATCCGGCTCTACTTTTCCTGAAATAATGTTCATAAGGGTGGACTTTCCGATGCCGTTAGGTCCTACTATACCAATTCGGTCGTTTCTTAAAAGAATATAACTGAAGTCCTTTAAAAGCTGCTTAGGTCCAAAGGCTTTTGACACATGCTCCAGTTCAATTATCTTCTTTCCCAATCTGCTGCCGGCTGCTGAAATTTCCATCCTGTCGTTAACTATCTCCACGTTCTGCTCAGACAACTGCTCAAATCGGTCAATTCTTGCCTTCTGCTTTGTGGATCTGGCCTTTGCCCCTCTCCTTATCCAAGCCAGCTCCTTTCTTAAAAGGTTCTGCCTCTTTTTCTCATTGGCTTCTTCTCTATCCATTCGTTCCGATTTCTTTTCCAAGAAATCAGTGTAATTGCCCTTATATGTATATAAATAGCCTCTATCCAATTCTATAATTTCATTTGCTACTCTATCTAAAAAGTATCTGTCATGAGTAATCATAAGCAGAGCACCTTTTCTTCTGTTCAGATACTGCTCCAGCCAATCTATAGTATCATTATCCAAATGATTGGTAGGCTCATCCAATATAAGCAGGCTTGAAGGGTTTATAAGAGAAGCCGCCAAGGCTATTCTCTTTTTCTGACCTCCGGATAAGCTTCCGACTTTATCAGTAAAATTTGAAACACCTAAAGTATTTAAAACAGCCTTTGCCTCACTTTCCAAGGTCCAGGCATTCAACGAATCCATCTGTTGTGTAAGCTTCATCAGTCTTTCACCGGAATTTTCAGGTCTTTCCAATTCCTCCTCATATTCACGTATGAGCTTCATCACAGGTGAATCACCTTTAAATACCTGCTGCAATACCGTAGCCTCAGTGTCAAAGTACGGATTCTGTGGCAAATATTCTATGTGCAGGCTGTTTGATCTTATAATCCTTCCTTCATCAACCTCTTCAGCTCCGGCAATCACTTTAAGAAGAGTACTTTTTCCTGTGCCGTTAATACCTATTACGCCTATCTTATCTCCATCATTTATGCCTAAATTTATATTATTAAACAGTTTTTTTTCGCTGTAGCTTTTCGTTATGTTTTCTGCACTTAAAAGATTCATGCTAGTTCCTTCCTTTTTATATATTCAATGTATTTTCTTTATATCATATAGTATAGGAAAGTGCAAATATTTTAATGATTTGACACCATGTGTATACATATGAGTGAGTCTAACTATTAACAAATACAAAAAAAGCTGCTGAATAAAAATAAACTTATTTTTATTCAGCAGCTCCCACTTATATACTAGGATGCCTTCTTAATAGCTTCATCTAAATCCAAACAAATATTAGCTACACCAACTTTTTCAATAAACCCTGCCTTCTCCAAAACATTGTATGGCTGTTGGCGAATACCGGAAAGAATAAGCTCCGTCTTGAATTCCTTGCAGGTTCTTCTAAGCCTCTCCAGTGCATGAAAGGCCGTAGCATCCATTGCAGGTACTTTATTCATGTTCAATATCAATTTCTTCGCCGGTCCCTGAACCTCTTCTATTACCTCCATAAATTTATCCGCCGCACCGAAAAAGAAGGGACCGTTTATTTCATAGACAAGAACATCGTCAGGTATTGCTGCCACTAAGCTTTCTGCAGTACAATCCTCTTCCTCCGCTATATCCTTAGCTATACTTTGAACATTTGTGACATCTGCCATTCGTTTCATAAAGAGCAAGCTTGCCAGCACTACCCCTATCTCTATAGCCGCCACCAAATCAATAACCACAGTTAAAACAAAGGTTGTTATAAGTACGAGAATATCACTTTTCGGTGCATTGAGTAGCCCCCTAAAAGCTCTCCATTCGCTCATATTATACGCCACAACCATAAGTATGGCAGCTAAAGTGGACAGAGGAATAAGCTTTGCATAAGGCATGAATAAAACAACTATGAGCAGCAATACCAGAGAATGTACCATTCCAGCTACAGGAGTACGACCACCATTTTTTACATTGGCTGCAGTTCTTGCTATTGCACCTGTAGCTGGTATTCCGCCAAACAATCCGGAGGCAATATTACCTATTCCTTGAGCTATAAGCTCCGTATTTGAGCGGTGCTTTCCCCCCACCATTCCATCTGCAACCACGGCAGAAAGCAGTGATTCAATTCCTCCTAACAGTGCGATGGTAAATGCAGGCTGTATGAGCTTTTCAATTACTGAAAGATTCAAAACGGGTAAATGAGGAACAGGCATCGCAGAAGAAAGCTGTCCGTATTTTGTACCTATAGTCTCAACATCGAGTTTAAAAAAGTATGCTGCCGCAGTTGATAAAATAAGTGCAATCAGTGAACCAGGTATCTTTCTATTAACTTTTGGCCAATACACAATTACCAATATAGAAGCTGCTCCCACTACGGTACTTGTCCAGTTAATTGTACCTATATTTTTTATGTAAGCTGCATATTTCCCTAGAAAGTCCGATGGAACATTTTGTATTGATAATCCAAGAAAATCTTTAATCTGAGTGGAAAATATAACAAGAGCAATACCGCTCGTAAAACCCGTTGTAATAGGATACGGTATAAATTTAATTACACTTCCCAGCTTGCACACACCCATTAAAATAAGTATGATTCC
>JAEZDX010000117.1 GCA_023417975.1 Bacillota bacterium | reverse complement strand
GTTTCCCTTGCTGTCGTAGAGTACGGAATGAAATAGATAGTTCCCATAAAACTGTGAATAGTATTTACATACAACCCCACTATCAGCCGTAAATGACAGTCCCTTATTACCAATGGAGAACTTTCCTTTCACAGTTGGAGTTGAGCTTTTTCCCATTGAACAGCGTATAGATTTTACTAATGTCCAATTATTTAAACTCCCGTTAAATATACTCACTGTTAGCTTATTTGTATCTACGTATATATAAAAATCTGTTTTGCTTACTGCACTTTGTGAATTGATAAATTTCTCTTCAGTTGTACTTGATGTATGACTGGCCAGCACAGTCACTGATTTTTTATACATCATATCCTCGGTAGGAGGTAGTTGTAGCTTCTCTACAGTTGCCGGGCCAGCTGATCCATCGCATTTAAGTTTAGCCTTTGATTGAAAGTCAGATACAGCATTATAGGTAGCTGTACCATATTGTCCATCTACCTCTAAATTATAACCAAACTTATTTAGCAGCTTTTGAATCTCCTTAACCCCTTCACCTTCATCATTCTGCTTATATGTTGCTTTCAACAGTGCTTGCCTTTTCTCTTCTTCCGTAGGCTCTTTCACTGTACTTTCTTCAGGTTCTTTTACTTCAACCTTTGGAGGTTCTGCAGCATTCGCTTTTGTATTTTCATGTTTTTCAACTCTTCCGGCTTCATTAATCTTCTGCTCAGTCAAAACTACTTTTTGTTCATTTTTTTCTTTTTTAAAATCAAAAGCCAGAAATGTGCTAAATGAACATAAAATAATAAGGGCAGCAACAATTGTTATTGAATATACTCTTTTCATAACCCTAAACCCCTTTTGTTTTTCTTATACATTGTATTAATCAAAAGGGAAAAAGTTGAATTAATTTTAACATTTTTTACGACAAAAAATCCGGTAGTTAAACTACCGGAAAACCTTTTAAAAGCTCTTCCACCTTTTCAGCAACAAGCGGCTTATTAAATAAATAACCTTGAACTCTATCGCAAGAATGCTTTACCAGAATCTCTAATTGTTCCTTTGTTTCTACCCCTTCCGCAATTACCTTCAAATTCATAATATGCGCCATATCTATAATTGCCTTTGCAATGGATTCTTCCTTCCTGTTAAGACATATACCATCTATAAAAGACTTATCCATTTTGAGTGTGTCCATTGGCATGGCCTTTAAGTAATATAAAGATGAATACCCTGTGCCAAAATCATCTAAAGATAGCTTTACCCCTATACTTCTCAATTCATTAAATACTTCAGCCCCATATCTCACAGACTCCATTAGTATAGATTCTGTAATTTCTAACTCAAGATATTCCGGTAATAATCCTACATTTTCCAATACATCCTTTACCATATTCAAGAAGCCTTTGTTCTGAATCTGTACAGATGATATATTAACACTTATAGTTTCATATTTATAACCTGCCATTTTCCAATGGTAATTTTGTCTGCAAGCTTCCTTTAGAACCCACTCACCTATTTGTACTATCAAACCGCTTTCTTCAGCAATAGGTATAAATTCTGCAGGAGATATAAATCCATACTTCTCCTGCTTTAATCTCAACAATGCCTCAAATCCCACAATCTTTTCAGTTATAATGTCATATTGAGGCTGATATAGTAACCTGAATCCATCTTCAAGCAATGCATTTCTCAAAAGCACTTCTATATTAAGCTTTCTTTCCAATGCATCATACATGCTATTATGAAATAGCTGATATCTATTTTTACCCTTCTCTTTAGCTTTGTACATAGCCATATCTGCCTTTTTTAATAAAATACCGGGACTATCTCCATCCTCAGGATACAAAGCCACTCCAATGCTTCCCGATATAAATATATTTTTATCTTTCACAAAATGATTTCCCTTTATAGTATTAAGTGCCTGTTCAGCAAAATACTCTATAGTTTTATATCCTTCCTCTGACGTTCTTAATATTGCAAATTCATCTCCTCCAAGCCTGTATATTGTATCGCCTCTTAGTTTAATACTACCAAGTTTATATGATATCTCCTTTAGTAGTGCATCTCCATATTCATGGCCAAGGGTATCATTAATATCCTTAAAATTATCCAGGTCTATGTACATAATTGCTGCTCTGGTTGTTCTTGCTTTGCAGTTGGCAATTTCCTCATCAAGCTTGTTTGTAAAAAATGCTCTATTATATAATCCGGTAAGCTGGTCATAGTAAGCCATATGCTCTATTTTTTGGGCAGCCTTTTTTCTTTCGGATATATCGGAGATAGATCCTGCAGCCTTGACTATACTCCCATTTTCATCTCTTATCCACTTTCCTTTTGCATATACCCATGAGTATTCATTTTTATTATTCAACAATCTAAATTCCACACTGAGCATATCAGTAATACCGTCAATATGCGCACGGAAGTCTTCAGCAACCCTTCTCTTATCTTCCGGATGTAAAACTCTATAGAATTCATTAGCCAAATCATCACTATCTCTATAATCGATGCCCACAATATTTATCCAGTTATCTGAAGCAAAAAGCTTTCCATTTTTTATATCCCATTCCCATACCGCGTCATTTGAAATGTCTAATGCTCTTCTATATCTTTCTTCGCTATTCCTAAGTGCTTCTTCATTGCATTGAAGTTCCTCATATTGCGTTCTCAGTTCCTCTTCAGTTGCTGTGAGTTCCTCATATAAGGACGAAAGTTCTTCATAGCTTAAATTCAACTTATCCATCATTATATTAAAGCTTGTAGAAAGACTTCCGAATTCATCCTTTGTAGCTATTTCACTTTTTACGGCAAGATCACCATCTGCAGCTTGTTTCATCGCCTTCATCAGAGTATTAATAGGCACAGCTATTAGCCTTGAAAACTTTAAACTCACCAGAACAGAAATAAAAATTAGTACTGCTGTTGTAACTGATATAATAATTAAAATTACTGATGCGGCCTTTGTTGCCTCTGATACCTCTTGGGAGGCTACCATAATCCAATCAACATTAGGTAAAACCTCATATGCTGTATTTCTCTTAGCACCACGGTAATCATATGTCCCCCACATAACCTTTTGATTCCTGTACTTGTCTATATCTTGTACAACCTTCTTAATAGCAGAGTTTTCTACCTTACTGCCTATCCTTTCAGAATCTGGATGACTTATTATGGTTCCTTCCGAATCCACCAAATAGAAATATCCTGTATCTCCGTTTTTAACATTTAGTACATTGCTCCTGAGATATTCCAAATTCATTACATTTACCACTATTCCAACAACATCACTATTCTCATCAAATACCGGTGCTGCGATAATAATAATATTCCCCATAGAGTTATTAGGTTCAAATACATTTGTTATAGCAGTGTTCCTATGCAAGGCTTTAATAAAATACTCATTTTTACTAACATTGGAGCCAACAATACTGGCATCTGTAGCAGCTATTACCTGTCCCCATCTATCCGATATAAATGAGGTTTTTATTCTTTCTGAATCCACTACCTTCTTTAATAATTGCTCAGCGGAAGCTTCATAATCTGAATTTTGGGAATTATACTTATCAAATACATAGTTACTGTCCAATAGCTTCCTTACACTATCTTCATGTGTCATAAGCTCTGTTTGTAAAATATCGCTTTTTATTATCTGTGTTAAACTGGTACTCTCACTCTCTACCAATAGTTTAAGTTTGTCCATATTTTTATGTGATAAATCCCTAGACAAATAGGCGTATAGAGTTATGGCTAATAATATTAGCGGCAATACTGCTATTAATATTATGAAAATAGGAAGCTTTCTCTTTATAGGCAAATATAATCCCTCCAAAATCCAAATTACTTCTATTAAATTTATGTCATATACTCTTAAAATCCTTCCAAATCTAATCAATATAACTATATTGTAAATTATTTGTCAAATTTTTTCAACTTTCTTCTATTCATATGGTCTTTCCTGTCAGATTATGATGATTGCTATATCTAAAATTTTGAATAAGTTAATATTTTAATAAAAAAGCTCAGATTAAATCTGAGCTTTAAATATTATTAATAATAATTTATGTTAACTTCTGAGTGTAAATTTAAACAATGTTGACTTATCAGCTTCACATACAACGCAATTCAATGATTTATTATCCTTTGACCTTTCATTAAAGTAAAGGACTCCAAGTTATATATCCTTTTTTATCTCAAAGTACGCTTAACTTGTTTCTAACTTGTATCAACAAGCAGTATATTCAGCTCTTGCAGCTTTAAGTTTACAAATAAGTTACAAATGCGAAGACTTTCCCCCATGGATTGATAAATTAATTGTCTATAATCTAAATAGCTAAATAAATTATGTCTCTCGGAGGATATCG
Organism: Bacillota bacterium; assembly: GCA_023417975.1. Classification (GTDB taxonomy): domain Bacteria; phylum Bacillota; class Clostridia; order Clostridiales; family Clostridiaceae; genus JAEZDX01. The sequence goes on along the minus strand of JAEZDX010000117.1, from coordinate 1,807 downwards.
ATAATGAAGAAACTTACATTTGCATTTATAATCATAGTCTGTATAACACTAACATTTTTAAAATTTTCCATGAACACGACCGAAAATACTAAATCCACAACACTTGAGGATAAAAACTCAAGCACACAAAATAGTGAAGAAGCAGTGGAAGCCAGTACAAATCTAAATCTTTATACATTTCCTTCTGCCACTCCCGTGAGAGCCAAAGCAGGGAATGATAAGTTTAAAGTCAAAGTATCAGTTAAAGACCAAGAAGTGACAGTTTATAAGAACAGTACTATGCTTAAAAAGATGACCTGTTCTACCGGACTGCTAGAAGAAGATTATGCAACCCCCGTAGGAAGCTATAAAATTGATGGCTACTCCGGCTACAGTTTTTTTAATTCAGAGTACCAGGAAGGTGCAAGATATTGGGTAGGCTTCATTGATGCTACTTATTTGTTTCATTCTGTACCAATAGATAGGAATGGAACAATAATGCGTGAAGAAGCAGATAAGCTAGGCACCCCAGCTTCTCACGGATGCATACGTCTATCTCCCATAGATGCTTTTTGGTTTTACGAAAATATTCCAAAAGGCGCTGATGTCCTTATTACCAACTAAACTACTTTTTCTATTTATAATTGCAAAATAAGGGTGTGGGAAGAATTCTGTATATTCTTTCCACACCCTATATGTTTATTACTACATTATATTAAAGCTTTATTATACCTATTGAATTAAGGAATACTATAAGTACCAGAATAGGAGTAGCATATCTAATTATTATCCGGAACAAATTAATAATCCCATTATTTGCGAGAACTCCTCCATTAGAAAGTTCATCAACAACATTCTTCTTTGAATTGAAGTAACCTATAAAGATGGCAATTAGTAGTCCCCCTATTGGCATAAAGATATTTGATGATATGTAATCAAATAAGTCAAAGAAAGTCTTTCCAAAGATCTTTGTACCGGCTAAGGCACTGCCTTCACTTGCCGATAACGTTGCAAGAATACCTATTACCGCTATTATAATTCCATTTATTATTACTGCCTTATTCCTTGATATCTTTTTCTCCTCTGTAAAATATGCTATAGGCACTTCCATAATAGAGATAGATGCCGTTGTAGCTGCTATTGCAGTTAATACAAAGAATATTGTAAGCAGTACATTTCCCAATGGTATCTTAGAGAATACTAATGGCACTGTAACGAAAAGTAAACTTGGTCCTTGAGCGGGCTCCATACCAAAAGAAAATACCGCCGGGAAAATTGCAAGTCCAGCCATAATTGAAACAAGAGTATCTGCCAAGGTTACTCTTAAGGCCGTAGCTATCATATTATTATCCTCTGTAAAGTAACTTCCATATGTTGTCATAGTGCCCATACCAACTGAAAGCTTAAAGAATGCCAACCCTAGGGCTATCAATATAATTTTAGGGGAAACAGCTCCAAAATCGGGCTTAAACAAAAAGCTTATTCCTTGACTGGCTCCCGGTAAAGTTAGAGCTCTTACCATACAAATAAATACTAAGATAAGTAATACAGGCATTAAACTCTTTGTTACTCTCTCGATTCCTTTTTTTACTCCCAATATTAATATAGTACATATGATAATAATAACTACCAGCTGCCATACAATCGGTGATACCGGTCCTTTTATTGCAACACTAAAAGCTGATTTAGCTCCATCTATATTTGCCTTCCCAAATTCGCCCTTCATAGCCTTAAATATATATGAATAAACCCATCCTGCTACAGTTGTATAAAAGAATAGTATAAGGTATCCTGACAACATACCTAATATTCCTATACCCCCCCAAGC
>JAEZDX010000115.1 GCA_023417975.1 Bacillota bacterium | reverse complement strand
GTCCAGTGCCCTTGATATGGCAACGGAAGCAAGGCTTCAGCAATCAATAAGCAATACGATGAAGGATAGTACGGTTTTAATAATTGCTCAAAGAATTTCAGGAGTAATGGACTGTGATAAAATAATTGTTTTAGATGACGGAATGATTTCAAGTATTGGTACACACAAGCAATTGCTGCTGGAAAATGAAATTTATCGAAGTATCGCTATTTCACAGCTGGGAGAGGAGGTACTTGCTAATGTCTAATCAGGCACAATTTTCAGTAGGCAAACCAGGCGGACACCATATGGACAGATTTAATAAAGATAAAGAAAAGCTTAAGGATGTTAAGGGAACAACTAAACGGTTATTGAGTTATTTGGTAAAAAGTAAAGGTCTATTAATACTAATATTTTTATTTTCATTTATTACTACGATTATAAGTATAGTGGGTACAAGACTCAATGGATATACAGTAGATAATTTTATTAAAACGAAAGAGCTGTCAGGGTTGGCTAGGATTTGTATTATACTGATTGCAATTTATGGTATAAGTACCGTTTCAACCTTTATTCAAAATAGGCTTATGGTAAATACAGCGCAGAGGACCTCTTCAGATATAAGAAAAGAACTGTTTATGAGCATGCAGGAACTTCCGCTTAAATATTTTGATACTCACTCCAGCGGAGATTTAATGAGCAGGCTGACAAACGATGTGGACAACATAAATACAACTCTATCTCAAAGTATTACTCAGCTTTTTTCAGGAGTAATAAACATTGTAGGAATGTTTATTGCTATGCTGCTATTGAGCCCTATATTAACTTTAATAGGTATAGTGACCATGCCAATTATGCTGTTAGCAACTAAAATTCTTGTAAAAAAGACTCAGCCTTTTTTTGTAAAACAGCAAAAGCAGTTAGGTGATTTGAATGGATATATAGAAGAAATGGTATCGGGGCAAAAGGCAGTGCTGCTATTTTCACAGGAAGAATTTGTGAAAAATGAGTTCGCTAAGGTTAATGGTAAACTTACGAAAAGTGCTATATTTGCGCAAGGACTGTCGGGCATGATGGGACCGATAAACAATTTTATTAATAATCTCACCTATTTGATTGTGGCAGTTTGCGGCGGTTATTTAGCTCTTTCAGGTATGAAACTGACAGTTGGAGTGATTTTTACTTTTATATTATATATGAGAAATTTTACTAGACCAATAAATGAATTACTTAATATTTTTAATACAATACAATCGGCATTAGCAGGCGCAGAGAGAGTATTTGAAATAATAGACGAGGCAAAAGAAATGGATAGTACGGAAGCAGTACAATTAGACAGTTTGAGAGGACAAGTTCTTTTGAAGCATGTTAGCTTCTCTTATGTTCAAGGGAAGAAAGTATTGAACGATATAAGCGTTGAGGTTAAAGAGGGACAGACTGTAGCTATTGTCGGTCCCACAGGATCAGGAAAGACAACGATTATCAATCTTCTTACTAAGTTTTATGATATAGATAGTGGACATATATTCTTTGACCATATAAATATTGATGGTATAAAAAGAGACAGCCTGAGAAAATCAATATCAATAGTACTTCAAGATACTTTTCTGTTTTCTGAAAGTGTGATGGAGAACATAAGATACGGAAGATTGACGGCTACAAATGAAGAGGTTAAAAAAGCTGCAAAGCTTGCAAATGCCCATCACTTTATAAAGCAATTGCCACATGGCTATGACACGGTGTTGTCAGATAACGGAAGCAACTTATCTCATGGTCAACGTCAATTACTAGCTATAGCAAGGGCTATATTATCACAGTCTTCAATACTAATTTTGGATGAAGCTACATCATCTATTGATACTAGAACTGAAATTGCAATACAGAATGCTATGCTTAATCTTATGAAAGGTAAAACCACCTTTGTAATAGCACATAGGTTAAGTACTATAAGAAATGCGGATGTTATACTTGCAATAAATGACGGTAAAATTGTTGAAAAAGGAACACACTACGAATTGATAGAAAGAGATGGATTTTATGCAGCACTGTATAACAGTCAGTTTAGAACAGGTATGAGCTTATAGTTTGATTAATAATTTAAAACTTTTAAGAAGAAATGGTCAAGACAGGATGCAGTACACTTCTAGGTACTGCATCCTGTGCATGAGCTGCAGGAAGAACAAGTATGCTGCAAATTTGGAGCATATTTTTTTATGGAGAAATTGAATATACCAATATCGTACTCAGACGAATTATTAAACTTTACTTTATTTTTATTAAACTCAATCTTCATCGGCATTAATTCCTTTTCAGCTCCGCCAAGCATACTTTGTGTGATAAGTGGTTTATATAGTTCTATATTTCCCGAGAAATCTGTAACTTCCACTAAATTAGAAGAGGTGGACAAAGCCTTAAGAAAGCCATCTTCTGTGAAACAAAGGGAGTTTTTGTCTCCATTTATCCCATTAGCAGCTGAATCAAAAGCAGTTATTCGACCTATTGGCGTTTCGATGGTTGTTGGTATTCGAGGTTCCAAGGACTTAATATTTCCATTTTCGTAAAAGGATAGTCCGATTCTGATGGCAATTGCGCCAAAAGGCGTATTGATTTCGATTTTACTTTTTGGCCACAAAGTGATACTTTTGACATTACCGTTTTTATAAAATTGTATTCCTATAACCTTGCATTTAAAATCTCCGATAGACATATGAAACTCTATTTCCTTTGCCAGCTCAAATTCATCATCCTCAGACCAATAACCGGACAGCTTCCCGTTTAGAGGAAAAACTCTTTTTATGGTCATATCATCATAAAAGGTAATATATTCAGCACAAATATCTCCTATACCGGTTTTAACGGAAGTCTGGGACTGTAGTGAAATATATTTTATATTGCCGTTTTTAAAAAAGGATAGTGAATGTAGATTTTTTCGCCTTATACCGTTATCTTCATATTGAGGAATAAGTTCACCGTATTGAGTTTTTAGTATATTGCATTTATTTAATATGCAATCTCTGATAGAGTTGTCATCATAAAAATCACAGACGGATACTCCTTCTAATATGCCTAAGATTGTTTCAACATCGTTCATAGCAAATGGAACCCTCCTTACAATATATAATAATAATTATACTTTTCTTTATAGTAAGAGGTTCAATGAACAATTGCTTCACACGGATTTATTAATATAGCAATAGTATAGATAATCTATTCGATTACATTTTTAATTTAGTATTTTTTGCTCTTAGTAAAAAATATACATTATTAGAAGCTGCTGAAAACTATAATAAAATAAAGAACCTATTGATATTACCTAGCATGGTTATATTTAAGGTATAAATGAGGTGGTTTGCAGAGATGGAGATTGCTGTTTTATTTAATGATGAAATGAGAACTTCTACTTTTACCGAAGCAGGTATTATTAAAGTGTATGAAAAAAATCATGGTACATGGTTAAATAAAAGATCTATACCCTATGAGGTAAGTCTTATACCAAATTTAAAAGAAATCCGATTAATTTTTAGGGATTTATTAGTTACTTTAGGGCAGTGCAAAATTATTGTAGTTAAAGAGATACAAGGTCTTCCATATAATATTTTAGACTCTTCGGGTTTCAATATATGGGAGATAGACAGCACTGGCACTGATTTTTTAGATTACGTATTAGAAAATGAAATGCTGCAGAAACAGGCAGATACGTCGATTAATATGGAGCCGGAAGTTTCCGTATATCCCACGGAGATCAGTCCAGGCTGCTACAGTATTAATCTTAATGAAATACAAAAGAGTAATTCAAAGGTAACCTCTAAACAGGCTATCTTACGATTTCTATCTAATACTGTGTTTTATGAATTGGAAGTGATATGCAGTCATATTCCTCCATGGTTTCAACAAGAATTTCAGAAATTTAATTTGAACACTGAGGTAATACAACTTAGTGACAAGGAATATAAAATCATTGTTTCACACAAAATTTGTGAAAACTAAGCTAAAGATACGGCAAAATTAAATAATAAATAATATTTCCTCTGCAGTAAGAACAATTCTTTTTTTGTATATTGAAAAAAACTCTGAAAGATAATAGAATTAGTTGTTGTGAATTTATAAGGAGAGGTAAACTGCAGTCTGGAAAGTAGTGTGATTTACGTGAACTATACCATATTAGATTTGATTGAAAAGCTTAGAAGTATAGAGGAAGATGCTTATGAACTTTATAAGGAAATAGAAGAGAATTTTAAGACAGGGTATCCAAAAATTAGTATAGTTGCAAAGACTATAGCTAAATTTGAAAAGAGCCATATCAAGTATTATGAAAAATTGTACGATGAGTTAAAAGATAAAAATAACGAGCAAATTGATTTTTTCTTATATGATAAGGCAGCCAAACTTTTATATGAATTTAAAACTCATATTGAAAAACCTCAGGTCAATGATGTAAAGGGATTAATCAAATATGCCATGGAATTTGAAAAAAACAGTACAGCACTTCTTTTGGATATACAAGGGCGTCTGTTTTTAAAGAAAGAGGATACTGATACTGAGTTGTACGAAACTATAACAAAAATTATTAAAGAAGAGCAGGAACATGAAAGGATGTTTGAGAAGCTGATTACAGCTATAAAATAGGCTAAATTAGGGACGGTTCATTACTATTCATATGGTGAACCGTCCTTTTTTCTTTTTAATAATGTTTTTAATTACATTAAACAGGATATTGATTACACATATAACATATATGGAAAAATATGGAGTAAAATAATATTGCTACCGTAGTATAAAAAATTAATTATCTGGAGGTGCAATATGGGGGAAATAAAATGGCTTCATCTATCAGATTTACATCACAGATTTGAGAATTTTAAAACGGAGATAATAAGAGACAGCCTTATTAGAAAAGTTGATGAACTTAGGAATAGCACAGGCAAATTTGATTTCTTGGCTATAACCGGAGATATAGCATATAAAGGAGTGATGGACAGAAGTACTGTAAATTTTATTAAAGCGGTTATGACATCTGCAGGTGTACGAAGTGATAATGTATTTATTGTACCTGGTAACCATGATATTAGAAGAGAGGAAGGCTCAAATAGGGATACTTTACTCAATGATCTTCTTTATAAGCAGTTAAATCCAAGTGAATATATAACTCACAAGACCAACTTTTTTAAAAGATGTCTTCTTAGTGATCAAAGAGTTTTCTTTGATTTTTGCGAAAACTTTCGTGAAAAGAGCTTTATTATGAATGCCGAAGAAAACATTCATTATGTGGAAGAGAGGGATAATTATAATATTTTAAACATAAATACGAGTTGGTTGTGTACGGAAAGTAAAGATGACAGCGGAAGGTTGGTAATAGGAAAAGATTTATTATATCAGGCTTTGAAAAATATAAACAGAAGCAAGCCTACTTTTGCTCTGGGACACCACACCTTAAACAGTCTCAGTATAAACGAGCAAAACGAACTGGTAAATATGTTTCATGGCTTCAATGTGGATATTTATATGTGTGGTCATGTACATGAACCTTTTTTTAAGAGAGATATGAACAATGGTGAATTGCAAATTATTACATCAGGTGCAGCAATTAGTGACGGTTATGCTGTGCCTGGATTTACAACAGGAGAGCTTAGCATTCAGGAGGCCAAAGGAAAGATCAGATATTACAAATTCAACAGTAAACTAAATGAAGCCTTCGGCTTTTGGTCTCTAGACTATTCCATTGATAATGAAATTGGAGATTTAGGCTACAAGCCAATAACTATAGAAAGATTTAAGAATAAGAGCAATGCAAACAGCCGGCATGGCAACTCGGACATAAATAATGCTGTTATAGCCGTAACTAAAAGTCATAGTGAAGATTATGAGATAAGTCTTCAGACTGCCTTCAAATATGAGCCTAAAGCCATGCATAAGGAAATTATCCACAATGAGAAGGACATCTTAGCATATTCAGCATTATTTGACTTAATTGCAGTATATGATAAAAGGCAAGAAGAGAATATATTCAGCCATATGTTGAAACGAATTTCAGAAAGTACTGAGGCAGTGCCGTTTCATGTTAAAGGAAGTCCGGGTACTGGAAAAACAACCCTGTTATGCTTGTTGTATTTTTATTTGAAGCTTAAGTATAAGCAGAACTCTGAAAGCCCATTACCTATATATATAGATTCTGATTGTATACTGTCAAATAACATAGACAGTAAAGTTGATACTACATCAGTGCTTGCTAAATTTAAAAAGGAAATAAAGCCTCTCGTTGACTTTATTGCAAAATACAAAGGGAATGTAGTATTAATTGTGGACGGTATTGACGGATTCGTGTCAGTAAAAAAGAGCATTTACCAATATATAAACTATATGTTGGAAGAAGTGAATAGGAATAAGGTAAAAAGGATTATAGGAATTAGTACGGAGAAATTTGCATCTGAAGAATTCAACTACGGACACTTTCGTCCACAGGCTGCTATTAACTTAAATTCAATAAGAGCAGATAACGAAAATGTAGACTTATTTATTGATTTGTTTGACAAGTTATATTCTCAATATCATCCAAAGACTATAATAAAACCAAATGTGAATATTATAAAGCATAAAATCAAGCAATGGAAGATCAGAGATTTGGATATTTTTATATTGAACTTATTATATACTTCTTTCGAGGTATCTCAAAGCTCAAGCTGCTGCGGAACTTTAGTAGAAGCATATAGGCAGTACTGTAAGGATTGCCTTATGAATGAGGGAGCAGATGTGAATAATCTTGAAAATAATCTTGATAAACTGTCTGCTTTAGCCTATGAATGCTCTATAAACAACAGTAACATGGATATAGCCATTGAAAGTGTCACTGGCATTTTGGGGTGGAACATAATTTATAAGCATTTTACAGTCAGAGATTATCTTGTTGCCAGATTTATAGCTAATAATATTAAAGCGTTTGCAAATGACAATAAAACAGATACAATAATATTTGAATACATTTATCCACATCAGATCAATAAATTTTTTAAGGGAATCATAAATGAGAGTCAGCTCACTCAGCAAACACTGCTAAGTGCCATTTATAAATTGTCAAAAGGAAATAGTACCCAGCTTAGAAGCATGGCAGTGTTTATAGCAGGAAGGTTGACATCAAGTGACTGTAAAAGAAAGGCTAGGCAGTATTTGGAGGAATTGAAAGGTGCAATTGTAATAGATCATGATTCTCTAAAGGATATGGAAAAATTATTTTATTATAGATGTATATATGTAAGCTTAATATGTCTAGGGGATAGGACATCGCTAGAGGAATATATAGACAACCTACTGAAATATAGTGAGTGGAATGAAGTAAATAGAGGCTTTCATCTTGAGTATTATGGAGATATAGACTATATATTGAAAAATAAATCAGAGCATAAGGATTCGCTGGATATATTTAAAAGCACTTATGACAGATTAAAAGCAAGTTTATTAAGCAATGTAAACAATGATAGATATCTGCTATGGAATTTAGAATTATTTACTTTATGCTCGTTAGTTCAAAATAGAGGCTATGATTTTCAAAGATGTGGTTTTCTCAAGGACGAACTTCAACTTATATTGAACAAAGCTTCAGAAAGATCGATTATGCCCGAAAGGCTTAAGGTTTATATTCAAATGTTTAAAAGGGATATGGATAAGAATGATTTTGATGAGGGATATTTAATAGACGAGCTTTATGCTTTAAAAGATTTTAAAAGAAGAGGATGGACTAAACGTGGGTTAGTGAATACGGAATCTGTAGCAGATCATCTATATGGAGTATATTTGCTAGGTATGACATATTTGCCTGAGAGTAAGGGAAATACGGATTATAATAAAAACTATATTTTACAAATGGTACTTGTTCATGACTTAGCAGAGGCATATATTGGAGATCTTACTCCGGATGAAAAGACTATAAAGAAACGTGAGGAAGAACAGAGGGCTTTTCAAATTTTGGGTATGGCAAGTACATATGAGAAAATAAACTATATGGAACAGGCTTATGAGTTATGGTTGGAGTATGAAGAGGGAAAAAGCATTAATGCAAAGGTTGCCAGAGAAATAGATCGGCTAGATAGTCTTGTACAGCTATATCAATATAAAATAAGAGGGTGTGATATTTCTGATTTTAATAAGTGGAAAGAAGAAATAGAAGCAGCTATCAATACCGATTATGGAGAAAAAATACTTGGCATAATAGAGCTTCATTATAGCCCAAATAAGATAGAAGCATATAGTAATGAAGAAGAAGAAAAAAATGTACTGATACATTGGATTTCATATAAATCAGGCAGAAAACCAAAGGCAGGAGACATATTGAAAATATCGAAGGACGAGATTCAGGGTCTGGATATTGAGAGAATTAAATATATTGCCTTAACGGATTCGGCAAGCAAGAGTTTTCAATATATTGCCAAAGGTGATTTTAAAGAGCTTGGTAAAAATGTACAATACCCCTATATATATCAGTGCACGGAAGTAACGGAGTTTAATGAAGCTGCAAATCTCACTAATACTAACAACATGATGTCATTATTAGCTATATCAGCTACTGCAGTTTATCCGATGCTGCCTCTTTCTGCACCGTCAAATTATTATGGAAAATTGTTTTCATTAAGGGAGATAAGAAGGTCCGCAGCAGAATTACATTATTAGAAAATAAAATATATTATTGAAATGTGCCGATGGGATGCTTGACCTATCGGCATTATTTGTTTGATAAAGGTTCTAATAATAAATAATAGCATTCATAAGTGTTCAAAAAAACACATATTTATACAATGAAATAAAATATGGAAAAGTATCTTTATTTTGTAATGATAAAGATATATAATAAATATATGCTATTATTAAATAATTGTTATTGGAGGCGTATATTAATGGGAAATGTTGTTGAACTGGCAAGATGGCAGTTTGCCATAACAACAATCTATCACTTCTTTTTCGTTCCATTGACTATGGGACTATCATTTTTGATAGCTATAATGGAGACTTTGTATGTAAAAACCGGAGACAAAAAGTACAAAGATATGACTAAGTTTTGGGGACGGCTTTTCCTTATTAACTTTGCATTGGGAATTGTGACGGGCTTAGTGCAGGAATTCCAGTTTGGTATGAACTGGTCAAGCTATTCCAAGTATGTTGGCGATATTTTTGGAGTACCTTTAGCTATAGAAGCACTTCTCGCGTTTTTTCTTGAATCAACTTTTTTGGGAATATGGATATTCGGTTGGGATAAGGTTAGCAAGAAAATCCATTTAACATCAATTTGGATAGTGGCGCTCTCTTCAACTATATCGGCATTTTGGATACTTACTGCAAATTCTTTTATGCATGAACCTGTTGGGTATAAGATTGAGAATGGAAGGGCTATAATGACAAGCTTTTCGGAAGTAATAAGTAATCCACATCTATGGGTTCAATTTCCACATACAGTATTTTCTGCTTTAGCAACTGGAGGCTTTTTTGTATTAGGAATAAGTTCGTATCATCTTTTGAAGAAAAATCAGTCCGATTGGGTTAAAACATCATTAAAGTTTGGAATGGTTACGGCATTGGTATCAACTTTATTAGTAGTTGGTGCCGGAGACTTGCAAGGTAAGTTCTTGGCAAAGAATCTTCCTATGAAAATAGCTGCAGCAGAGGCATTGTGGGATTCAAAGGATCCTGCACCCTTGGATATAGTAGCTATAGTAGACGAGAAGGGGAAGAAGAACTTTTTTGAAATAGGTATACCCAACCTTTTAAGTTTTATGAGCTATAACAAGTTTACGGGAGAGGTGCAGGGACTAAATGACTTACAGGCTCAATACGAAAAACAATATGGAGCAGGAAATTATATTCCACCGGTTACCTTGTCCTTCTACAGCTTCAGAATTATGGTTGGTGCAGGATTGCTCATGCTTTTAGCAGCAGTAATTTCATTATACTTAGCTATAAAGAAAAAGCTGCATAATCAAAAAATTATATTGAAGTTGCTTGTACTTGGAATAGCACTGCCGTACATAGCAAATACGGCAGGATGGATATTGACTGAAGTGAGCCGAAGCCCATGGATAGTTTTCGGACTGCTGAAGATTGATCAGGCAGTCTCTCCTAATGTTTCAGCAGCTTATGTATTTACTTCTTTGGTAGTATTTGTACTTCTTTATACTATTCTCATCATAGTTGATGTGAAGTTTATGGTAAGATTAGCAAAACAGACTCCCGATATGATGGAGGCATCGGAAGTGAGCTCGAAGGAAAATAAGGAGGGATCATTATGGATTTAGCGGTTATTTGGTTTATACTTGTTGCTGTGTTGTTTATAGGATTTTTCTTTCTTGAAGGCTTTGATTTTGGAGTAGGAATGTTGCTTCTGTT
>JAEZDX010000062.1 GCA_023417975.1 Bacillota bacterium | reverse complement strand
GGAGAACCCAATAATATTGAAATGCAGATTGGTATTCTTAAGGATTCTCTTCAATGCGTTGCAGAATTTGATCATTACGGACAGATCAAGCTTCTGCCATATGAGTACAGGCATAATGTATAATAAGCTTTTCCTCTGCTGCTATAGGAGATAGAAATGAATTACAAACCTTTATTGCAGAAAGCGGAAAAGGTGTTTTTAGCAGTAGATTCTCATACCATGGGGGAGCCCACTAGAATCATTGTGTAAGGTTTTCCGGAGCTTAAGGGGAAAACTATGATGGAACGCAAGAGATTTTTGGAAAAGAATTATGATCATTACCGCACAGCACTTATGCTGGAACCGAGAGGGCATAAGGATATGTTCGGAGCTCTGCTTATGAAGCCCATCAGTGAGGAAGCTGATTTAGGAGTTGTATTTATGGATAGCGGCGGATACTTGAATATGTGCGGCCACGGTAGTATCGGAACAGCTACAGTGGCGGTGGAAACAGGTCTGGTGGAAGTATCGGAACCATATACAAATGTGGTACTTGAAGCACCGGCGGGAATAATAAGGGCTGCTGTAAAAGTTGAAAACGGAAGAGCCAAAGAGGTAAGTATTTTAAATGTTCCATCCTTCTTATATAAGGAGGAGCTTGAAATAGAGCTTGAGGGTTACGGCAAAATTCCCTTTGATATTTCCTTCGGGGGCAGCTTCTTCGCGTTGGTAGATACTGAGAAGCTTGGAATTGATGTGAAGCAGAATAATCTGTCCTTACTAATAGATTTAGGAATGAAGCTGCTCAAGGAGATTAATAAATCTGTGGAAGTTACACATCCTTATTTGGATATAACAACTGTTGATCTTGTTGAGTTCTATGGGAAAGCGGACAATCCAAAGGCCAATCTTAAAAATGTAGTAATCTTTGGTGAGGCACAGGCAGATAGATCTCCTTGTGGAACGGGTACCAGTGCAAAGCTGGCCTATCTTTATGAAAAAGGCAAAATAGGTCTTGGTGAAGAGTTTGTTTATGAAAGCATAACAGGCTCCATGTTCAGAGGAGTGGCTACGAAAGAGCTTGAGATTAACGGAAGGAAAGCTATTATTCCTCAGATTACCGGAAGCGCCTATATAACCGGTGTGAATCAGCTTATATTAAACAGTTATGATCCGCACAAGTACGGGTTTTTAATGGGAAAAAAGCAGCACAAGGCAGAACCGGGTATTCGTGCAACAATTGTAAAAGCCGCTTGGGACTTATTTAACAAAAAACGTTATGAGACTGTTACTATGGAAGAAATAATTAGCGTTGCAGGGGTAGATAAAGACACCTTTGCTAAGTACTTTTCTTCTAAGGAACAGGTGTTATATACTCTTTCGGATTTGTTCGATGAACGTTATGCGGAATTGATGCTGGAGATGAATCCTGAGTTAAACTGTAGCGATAAATTACTCTACTTGAATAAGGAACTATTTATGATGATTGAAAAAAAGGTGCCAATGGATCTTCTCGCCTATCTATATTCCAATCAAATGATTGCAGATGGAGACAGGCATCTTCTTAATGAAGAGAGACTTTATTACAAGCTTGTAATGCAGATTGTGCAGGAGGGGCAGCAAAAAGGAGAATTCCGACCGGATGAATCTGCAGAAGAGATGGCTAAGCTGTATGCTATGCTGGAACGAGGTCTTTTGTATGATTGGTGCATCAGTAAGGGACAATACGGGTTACAGCAGAAAAGCTTCAAAAGAATGACTGAATTTATAAGAGTATTCAGAGCATCATGAGAAATAAACTATATGGTTAACCATTCATAGGAAAGGAATAGTATTATGAATTTTAATTATAGCCTACCGGTTAATTTGATTTTTGGAGCCGGTAAAGTTCAATTGCTTGGAGAGGAAACTGCAAAGTACGGTAAAAAGGCTTTGGTGGTTACCGGAAGGAATAGTACAAAGAGTACCGGATTACTTGATAAGGCGCTAAAGCTTTTGGAAAAGGCGGAAGTTGCTTTTGAGCTCTTTGACAAGGTAAATCAAAATCCATTGACAACTACAGCAGAAGAAGGAGCTGCACTTGCAGTTGAAAAAGGCTGTGATGTGGTGATTGGTCTTGGCGGCGGAAGTATAATGGATGCAGCCAAAGGCATTGCATTTATAGCTAAAAATAAAGGGGATATCTCTGACTATATATTTGGTAAAAAGTCCGGTTCTGAAGCACTGCCCATTGTTCTCGTTCCAACCACGGCAGGTACCGGCAGTGAAGGAAATAATTTTGCTGTGCTCACTAATCCGAAAAACGGTGATAAGAAGTCTTTAAGAACAAATGCAATTTATGCCAAAGCGTCAATTATTGATCCGGAGCTTATGATGACAATGCCTAAAGCTATAATCGCCTCAGTAGGCTTTGATGCTTTAACTCACAATATGGAAGCATACGTTTCAAAGCTAAGCCAGCCTATTACAGATAATATGGCACTCTACGGTATGGAGCTTTTAGCTGAAAATTTAAAGAAAGTCTACGATAATCCCGAGGATTTGTCAGCCTGGGAGAGAGTGACGCTGGCTTCTACTTTAGGGGGAATGGTCATAGGCATGGCAGGGGTAGCGGGAGCCCATGCCTTGGAGCATCCCGTAAGCGGTTTAAAGGATATTGTACATGGAAAAGGCTTGGCAGCACTTATGCCCATAATTATTGAAAGAACAGTAAGGTTTGCACCTGAGAAGTATGCTGTTATTTCTCGGATACTTGGGGGAACAGATGAAAATGACTGTTCAGAAGCATTAAGGAAGCTGCTTAAGGAGCTGAATTTAAATGTCACTCTGGGAGAATTGGGTATAGCACATGAAGATGTTGAGTGGATGACGCAAAACTGCATAAAGGTATCACTAGTATCTGTAAAAAACAATCCAAAGGAGTTTTCCATGGAGGAAATAAGTGAAATTTATCACAGCTGTATATAGGTAATAACTCTAAGCAGTACCGGAGAAGCTTAAAAACTGCTACCGGAAATTTATGAAGGGAATGAGTAATATGAATTTAAAAGATAATGGTCTTAACGCTGAAGAGCTAAAGGCCCTTGTGAAAAAATATATGATTGATACTTATGAACGATATGATTTTGTATGTGAACGTGCAAAAGGCATGTATTTATATGATGAAAAAGGAGAGGAATATCTGGATTTTTACGGAGGCATTGCAGTAAACAGTGCAGGAA
>JAEZDX010000060.1 GCA_023417975.1 Bacillota bacterium | reverse complement strand
TATGGGGAAGTTTCCTAATATCTTCAGGACTAAGTTCTCTTATATACTCTCCGTGGAGGTCATCGGAAAAATAGAAACCCTTACGTGCTTCCAGCATAAAGGCGCAGTTCGAATCTGCCCCCAGCTTAGTTGCTTCATTGGAGTTGTAAACGGCTTCAATTCCATTTTCGCTTTCGGCTTTTAGCTTATATAAAAGCTGTTCTACAATTTTTAAAGTTTGTAAATCATTCTTATTCTATAATTATATATAGGCAGAACCATCGCAGTTTTTTGTAATGGCTGTCCAGGCGGTAAGTACACCCTTTTCATTCAATGTAATAAATCCATTTTCCTTAAGAACAACATTCAGATTAATTATTTTATCTTCATCAAGAGAGCTGTGATCTCCCAGAAGTACGAGAGCAGTATCTTCATATATTCCATTGTCTTTAAGTGCTTTTATCAATTCCCCAAGCCTAGTATCATGTCGTACTAATGCACGGTTTGCTTCTTTGGAACTAAAGCCAAATTTATGACGCTGCCAATCTAAATCCACATAATGAACGAGCATAAGATTGGGGGCATAATTTTTTATCGTATAAAGAGCACTCTGATGAACAAAATTATCTAGTTCCGGCTGATTGAGACTATTTCTCAGACTTCCGAATTTATAATTGAGTATTGCTTGAAATAATGGGCTGCCGCTGAGTAAAGAAACTGTGACCTGATTTTGCCAGGGACGGTTCGCAAATATTTCGGGCATATTGTATTGTATTCTGGACTTCCCTGTAACAGGCCATAGAAGTGCTGCAGTCTTAAGTCCGGCATCAATAGCTTTATCATAAAGGGTAGCACCTTTAATATATTTTCTGTACCAATACCAGTCAGGAACCTTTCTTTGAGGTTGAAGCAATGTATTGTTAATAATGCCATGGTTGTTAGGATACTTCCCTGTTACAATGGTGGCGTGCGCTGGGTAAGTGAGAGAAGGATATATTGAATATACTTTTCTACAAAAGGAACTCTTTTTAAAGTATTCATGGAAATTAGGAAGGCTGTTCAGTACATCAAAATCTTTTGTAGATAATGCATCGAAAGATACAACAATTACATATTTAGGTTCTTCAGACAAAGTAACATCCCCTTTATTTATTAAACAAAATATATTTTGAAATGCATAAATTAACACAGTTGCTGTGGAACCACATATTTACAGATATATTGTAACATATAATGTTGGGGACGGTTCACAATTAATTCGCATTTTATAAAAAACTATAACAATGAGCTTACAGCATCATATTATGAATACATAGAATCGAAAAAGCCTGTTGATTTTTAAACGGATACACAGCTTTAAAATAATTTTTTAGGAGAATGAAAATGTACCCTGTTTATCCATATGTAGGATTTGAAGAAAAATGCTCTAATGTTCCCATTACCTTTCCTCCCCAACACCAGGATAGGCAGCCGGGAATAGAAGCTAAAATGTTTCCTAGGCCAATCTATGACTATGAAGATTATATAGGCAGCTGCAAGCTTGAAAATAAGGTAGCAATAATTACCGGAGGAGACAGCGGAATCGGGAGAGCTGCTGCAGTTGCTTTTGCAAAGGAAGGAGCAGATGTAGCAATAGTATTTTTGTATGAACGTGTTGATGCAGATGAAACAAGGAGAGTAATAGAAGGCGTAGGAAGAAAGTGTCTGCTTATTGAAGGCGACTTAAGAAAGGAGGCGTTTTCTTCCGAAATTGTTCATAAGACAATTGAACAGTTTGGTAAAATAGATATTCTAGTTAATAATGCAGGGGTTCAGTACCCCCAAAGCAGTATTCTGGATATCACTTCAGAGCAGCTTGAAAATACCTTCAAGACAAATATATTCTCTTATTTCTACTTAACAAAAGCTGTGCTGCCATATTTAAAAGATGGAAGTGCTATTATAAACACTGCGTCTATAACTGCTTATGAAGGTGAAGAAACTTTAATAGACTATTCCTCCACAAAAGGTGCAGTAGTTACTTTTACACGATCACTTGCAAAGAATCTTGTAGGAAAAGGAATTCGAGTTAATGCGGTGGCTCCGGGACCAATATGGACACCACTTATAGTATCAAGCTTTTCTGCTGAGAGAGTGAAGAATTTTGGAAGTGATGTGCCCATGAAGAGAGCAGGTCAGCCTTTCGAACTGGCGCCGGCATATGTATATCTTGCGTCTGACGATTCCAGATATGTAACTGCGCAGGTAATACATGTAAACGGAGGTGGGGCTACCGGATCTTAGGATCTTAGGGACGGTTCACAAATATTAAGCATATTTCATCATTATAAAGACGTAGTATGTAGAAAGAAGCTTGTAGTTCTGTTATAGGCACATAATTAATGGCTTATTATTGTGAAAAAGTAGAATTATACCAAGCATATATTGTATAATATACTACAGATATTGAGTTTATATTTGAATTTATTAATGTATAAACTCGAACATCTTTACGTGCAGGAACTGCCAAAAGACGGCAGTTCCTTAAAATGTTTATAAGAAAAACTAAAAATAGGAATAATTTTAAGATTTTTCTTACAGACTATTGTTAAAATATTGAAAAAATATTAGCTTATTTTGTGTATACGAGTATAATAGTGTTGTTAGGTATTATTTTGAATATCAAAATAAACTATGTGAGTTTATTAACAGGGGAGTGTTAATATTGAGCGAACAAATGAAGGTGGTGCTTGTCACCGGAGCATCATCTGGAATAGGAAAAGCTACAGCAGTTTATTTGGCGGCAAGGGGAATTACGGTCTACGGTACAAGCCGTAATCCAAAGCAGGATGAGGAACTAAGCAAAATGGGTATACATATGGTTAAAATGGATGTGACTGATGATACTTCAGTAAAAAATGCAATAAAGGAGGTGGTGGATAAGGAAAAGTGTATACATGCGGTATTTAATAATGCGGGTTCGGGAATCTCAGGTGCACTTGAAGATACTTCAATGGACGAGTTAAAGGAGTTGTTTGAAACTAACTTCTTTGGCATGGTAAGAGTAATTAATGAGGTTTTGCCTTATATGAGAAAGGCGGGAGGAGGCATTATCATTAACAGTTCTTCCATAGGAGGAGTAATAGGGCTTCCATATCAAGGTGTATACAGCAGTACAAAGTTTGCTGTAGAAGGCTATAGCGAAGCCTTGAGTAAAGAAGTAAGGGAATTTGGAATAAAAATATGTATGATAGAACCGGGAGATTTCAGGACAGGATTTACAGCAAGCAGGAGATTTTCAAAAGCTGCAAGCAAACAATCCGCTTACTATAACAGCTTCTTAAAGACAGTATCTGTGTTTGAAAAGGATGAGCTTAACGGGTGTGAACCTGAGCTTATCGGCAGACTAATATATAAAATAGTAAGAAGCAAGAAACCAAAGTTAAGATATCCGGTGGGAATGTTTTTTCAAAAGGTTATTGTATTTGTAAAAAAACTCCTTCCCGAAAGATTTTTTGAAGGTCTCATAGTTTTCTATTACATGGGTAGGGGCATACAGACTAATGGCGAAATGGAAAGGGTAGACAAGAGGCTAAATTTATAGAGATTATTTTCTGGAGGTTAATTAAAATGATGGATTCATTTGAAAAAATAGGAACTTTAAAGAAATCTGAAAAGGATTTTAAAAGTATATTTTCTATCATGATGGATAACGATGGCGCAGCCTGTGAGTTTCTTGAAAAGGGAAAAATCGTAAAATGGACTTATAGTGATTATAATAATATGATAAATAAAACTGCGGCTAAGCTTCTGAAGCTGGCTTCAGAGATTGACAAGGATTCTTACATAGCTTTAAAAATGTCAAATTCACCTTGGTGGCCAATAATGTTCTGGGCTATATTAATGGCTGGCTACAAGCCTTTACTCATAGATGCAACCTTAAATGAAGAAATGACAGCTTATCTCATTAACCAATCAGGTGCAAAAATGATTATATCCAAACCTTTTGAACTGGATACAAATGAGGAGGATAAATTTGTGCCAAGATGGTCAAATGAGTTCGCATTATGCACCTCAGGTACAACCGCTTCAAGCAAAATATATTACTATACTGGCGAATCCGTTTGTTATCAAATTTTTAATACTGAAAGACTTATACAAGAG
>JAEZDX010000021.1 GCA_023417975.1 Bacillota bacterium | reverse complement strand
CCTGAGGGCTTAAAAAATAAGATTATCTTTTCTCTGGTTATGGGATCATTGATAGCTGGTGCAAAATTTCGGGGTGAATTTGAGGAAAGGCTTAAGGCTGTGTTAAAAGAAGTAGAAAACAGCGACGGCAAGATAATTCTGTTCATTGATGAAATACATACTATTGTTGGGGCTGGAAAAACTGATGGAGCTATGGATGCAGGAAATATTATAAAACCAATGCTTGCCAGAGGAGAACTTCACTGCATCGGAGCCACTACCTTTGATGAGTATAGAAAGTATATTGAAAAAGATAAAGCATTGGAGAGAAGATTTCAGCCGGTAACTGTTGAAGAACCGACTATGGAAGATACTATATCTATTCTTAGAGGATTAAAAGAGAGATTTGAGATACATCATGGTATAAGGATTCATGATTCTGCAATTGTAGCTGCAGCGAAATTATCCCATAGATATATCACGGATAGATTTCTTCCCGACAAGGCAATAGATTTAATAGACGAAGCCGGAGCTATGATCAGATCCGAAATCGACAGTTTGCCTACGGAACTTGATACAGTGAGAAGAAGAATATTTCAAATGGAAATTGAGATGGAGGCTTTGTCTAAAGAAAAAGATTTTGCGTCCTTGGAGAGATTAAAGCTGCTTCAAAAGGAAATAAGTGAACTAAAATCAAAAGATAATGAAATGACAGCCAAATATGAAAAAGAAAAATCTTATATAACTGAAATAAGAGAATTGAAAAGCAAGCTAGATGAAGCAAGAGGTGAACTTGAAAAGGCTGAGAGAGAATATGATTTAAATAAGGTCGCAGAATATAAGTATGGTGTCATTCCTCAAATTGAAGAAGAAATAAAGAGAAAAGAGTCACTTATTAAGGAAAATTATGATGAAGCGCTGCTTAAGGAAGAGGTTACTGAAGCAGAAATTTCTGAAATAGTATCCAGATGGACCGGAATACCTGTAACTAGATTAATAGAGAGTGAAAGACAAAAGCTGTTAAGGTTGGAGGAAGAGTTGACTGAAAGGGTTATAGGACAACATGAAGCTGTACGTTCTGTATCAAATGCGGTAATTCGTGCAAGGGCTGGCTTAAAGGATGAGAGAAAACCAATAGGCTCCTTTATATTTCTAGGTCCCACCGGAGTAGGAAAAACGGAATTAGCAAAAACTTTAGCAAGAACTTTGTTTGATAGTGAAGATAATATTATAAGAATCGATATGTCGGAGTATATGGAAAAGTATTCAGTATCAAGGCTTATAGGTGCACCTCCGGGATATGTAGGGTATGAGGAAGGCGGACAGTTGACTGAGGCTGTTAGAAGACGTCCCTATAGCGTAATCCTATTTGATGAGATTGAAAAAGCACATGATGATGTATTTAATATATTTCTGCAAATTCTGGATGATGGGAGACTTACTGACAATAAGGGGAAGGTAGTAGACTTCAAAAATTCTATAATAATAATGACTTCAAATTTGGGAAGTGAATATTTATTGGAAAATACTCACCCGAATACTATTGATGAAAATATTCGCGAAGAAGTTATGGATGAATTGAAGTCAAGATTTAAACCGGAATTCTTAAATAGACTTGATGATATAATTCTTTTCAAGCCGCTAAATAGAAAAGAAATAAAGAAAATAATAGATATTTTCGCTGGAGATTTCAAGAGAAGATTGCTAGAAAGAAATATTACTATGAGTATCTCTGACACAGCAAAAGATACAATGATTAATGAAGGTTATGATCCGGTATATGGAGCAAGACCAATGAGGAGATACTTGGAAAACACTTTGCAGACGGATATCGCAAAAAAGATTATAAGCGGAGAGGTTTATTCCAACTGTCATATTGAGGTGGAGAGCAAAAACGGAAAAATTACTATTTTTGTAAAGCACGAGCCAGATCTCAAAATCAAATAAGCCAATAGATAGAGTAAGTGGATGCTTACTCTATCTAGCATAAAAGCATTAAAAAGTATTTGATTTCATTAAGATATATGATAAAATAATATAGAAAAGGTTTTCTAAGGAGGTAAATGAATATGCCGATATTAGTATGTGGAGGTGCCGGTTATATAGGCAGCCATATGGTAGCTGAATTGCTTGAGAATGGTGAAGATGTAGTGATTTTGGATAATTTTCAAAAAGGGCATCGAGATGCTGTAGTAGGAAGAAAAGTATATGAAGGTGATTTAAGAGATAGAAAAATTTTAGATAAGGTTTTCACCGAAAATAATATTGAAGCAGTTATAGATTTTGCAGCGGACTCATTGGTAGGAGAAAGCGTAACAGAACCGCTAAAGTATTTTAACAATA
The DNA here is from genome assembly GCA_023417975.1 of Bacillota bacterium. Taxonomy (GTDB): domain Bacteria; phylum Bacillota; class Clostridia; order Clostridiales; family Clostridiaceae; genus JAEZDX01. Next base: position 10,817 of record JAEZDX010000021.1, on the reverse strand, counting down.
ATGTGGGAGGAACGATAAGCCTTTTAGATGCTATGAGAGATTACAATGTCAAGTATATTGTTTTCTCATCAACAGCGGCTACTTATGGTGAACCGGAAAGTATTCCTATACAGGAGGACGACAGAACTTACCCAACAAATCCATATGGTGAGTCGAAGCTAATGGTTGAGAAGGCTTTGAAGTGGGCAAGTATGGCATATGGAATTAAATACACGGCGCTTAGGTATTTCAATGCTGCAGGTGCTCATATGGATGGAAATATCGGAGAAGATCACAAACCAGAAAGCCATCTAATCCCGTTGATACTTCAAACAGCCCTTGGACAAAGAGAAAAGATTATGATTTTCGGTGATGATTATAATACTGAGGATGGTACTTGTATAAGGGATTATATACATGTTATGGACTTAGCTAGTGCCCATCTGTTGGCATTAAACAGAATGAGAAAAGGCGGAGAAAGTACAATTTTAAATCTTGGAAATGGAAAAGGTTTCTCGGTAAAGGAAGTTATTGAAGCTGCCAGAAGAGTAACAGGACGTGAAATAAGAGCGGAAGTAGCGCCAAGAAGAGCAGGGGATCCTGCTATACTCATAGCTTCTTCTCAAAAAGCAATAAATGAATTAGGCTGGAAACCGAAGTATAACTCACTTGAAACAATAATTGAGACAGCATGGGCATGGCATTTGGCCCATCCATACGGATATGAAAAGTAAAAGGGCAGCAGTGAAAACTGCTGCTTTTTTTCTTAGGGTGAATTCTTCATTAATTTACCACTTTTAAAATGCAGGATATTTGTAAATTATATATAGTGTGTTATTACAGATGTGCAAGTTTACACTTGAAGCTATCACTTTAAAAAACATTGAAAGTTTGATATTTACTAAGGTAAATTTGTTAATGTTTATGCTTGTACATCCTTACAAATGGGGGAGCAATAAATGAAGAAGATAAAAATGGGAATTACCTTGATGACTATTCCTGCATTAATGGGTTCAATATACTGTTTCAACTATAAAAGCAATACTACAGTTTGTGCATTTTATGCTATGAAAAGCCCAGTTTGGGAATTGCCTGCAGATGAAGAAAAAAATGTGGGTAAAATAAATAGAAGAGATTTTAAAGGCAAATATGATAAGGAAGTATATTTAACCTTTGATGACGGGCCATCAAGACAAAATACTGTAAATATTATGGACATACTGTTAAAAAATGGTGTAAAGGCCAGCTTTTTTATTGTTGGGAATGCTGCGGAGAGGAATAAAGAAATTATTCAGAAGTTGGATCAAAATGACATGTGTATTTTACCGCACAGTCACTCTCACGACTATTCCATATATAAAAATACAGACGCTTATTTTGAAGATTTATATAAAAATATAGCAGTTATAGAAAACTTAACGGGTAGGGGAATAGCACCATTTATGCGAATGCCTGGAGGTTCCACAAATACTATAGCAAATAAGGTAAATGCAGCTGTTATAAAAAACGGCATTAAAAGAAAAGGATTAAGATATGTGGATTGGAATGTAAGCTCAACAGATGCATCAGCTATAACAGTAGATTCAAATATAATAAAGTCCGCAGTTATAAGCAAATGTAAAAATCTGAAATTCGCTGTAGTGTTGATGCATGATGCACCTACAAAAACAACAACAGTGCAGGCACTGCCAGAAATAATTAAGTTTTTTAAAGAGAATGGATATGAATTTAGAACATTCAAAGACATAACACCTGAAGAAGAAGAAGAAATGGTGAGAAGAAAAATAATTAACAGATAGGTATAACATAAGACTGTATAAAAAAAGGCTCAAAAAGAGCCTATTTTTTATCCTTAGCCAAAAGCTGTATGTGATTTTTTGCATTTACTTCATAACTGTCGTCAAGGGCTTCTAAGCTTACAGCACCATATCTTTTTTCAAGAGCTTTAGTTATGAGTCTATCCGCAAGTTCAGGATTTTTTGATAGCAGTGAACCGTGAAAATAACTGCAAAAGGTGTTTTTATAAATGCAGCCTTCTTTACCATCTTCACCATTATTTCCATAGCCCAAAAGAGTTTTTCCAAGTGGAAGTAAATCCCCTGTATAAGTTCTTCCGGAATGATTTTCAAAGCCTGCGTAGGTTTCAGAGAAGCTCTCATTGAAGATTAAAGTGTTTCCTATAAATCTCTTATCTCCGCCCTCTGTATATATATCAAGTATTGACAATCCTTCCAATTTTTCACCTTCAGGAGTTGTGTAATATTTTCCTAGCAGCTGATAACCGCCGCATATGGCAAGGAGTACACCATTATCTTCAATATACTCCTTCATTTTTTCACGCTTAAGAGTTATTAAATCAGGTGATACTATGGATTGTTCATAATCCTGACCGCCTCCGAAAAATACAATATCATACTTTTCTTTATCAAAATTGTCTCCAATAGAGCAATTTATTACATTTACTTTTATTCCTCTTTTTTCGGCTCTATATTTCAATATGAGTATGTTGCCGATATCCCCATATACATTTAAAAGGTCGGGATATAGATGACATATGTTAAGCTCCAATTCGAACCCTCCTTCTACCAAAGCTTTTTGATGTAGCCCTTACTATGAAGATACTTTCTGAAATCTATCATGGCAGTATATGTAGCAAGTACATATATGTAACTGCTGTCAGATTTTTTTATGCTATTTATAACCTGTTCATAGCTGTCGTTTATAATGAATTTATCAACAGGGAATCCAGCAATTTTGAGTCGTACGGCCATATCGTAGTGGCGTATTCCTCCGATAATAATTTCACCCATATTAAGAGAAAGCATTTTTTCAAAATCCACATCCCATATCCAGGAAACATCTCTCCCGTCTGCGTAATTATCATTTAAAAGAAAAACAGTACTGAAATGCCTTTCATCAAGACTTACTGTATCAATAGCTTGATTATAACCTGCCGGATTCTTTACTAGTACTATTTTTAATTCTTTGTCATCAATGTTTAACGTCTCCTGACGGCCGAAATGGCTGTCTTGATTTTGTAACGATTGACAAATAACAGAGTGATCAATACCTAACTCGCTGCAAATAGAGTAAGCACAAAGCCCGTTATAGATATTATATATTCCAGGCTGGCTAATTGTACATTCTGTAGAATTAATAATAGCTGTTGAACTATAAGGGGTCATCTCGCTAATGGCCTCCACGGCATACTTAACAGTTGGACGCTTGTAGCCGCAGTTGGAACAAAAGTAGTTACCTAAGTGATTATAAGTTACCAGACTATACTCATATGGATGCTTGCAGTGCTTGCAGAATTTTGCATCAGCATTTATCTCCAGCTCTCTATTAGAGTTAGTACTACAATTAAAGCCATAGTAAATTACATTATTTTCTGTTGCTATGTCACCGAGAAGAGATTCATCTCCGTTTAATATTAAAGTACAGTTATGTAAGTCGCGAACACCTTCCATAATTTTGTTAAGAGTCGTGTACACTTCACCATATCTGTCTAACTGATCTCTAAACAAATTTGTAATTGTTATTATTTTAGGAGAAATATACTTAGTAATAAACTTTAAATTTGCTTCATCTACTTCTATTACAGCATAACTTTTGGCCGACATTTTTCTGAAGCTGAAATTGTCAATAAAACTTGCGGTTATTCCCGGCAGCATATTTGCACCGGTTCCATTAGTAATCACATTACTGCCGGTTTTCTTTATTATATTATATATCATACTGGTTGTAGTAGTTTTTCCGTTAGTACCTGTGATTAATATGACATCGTAATTTTTAGCTATAACAGATAATATATCTTTATCTAGCTTAAGGGCAACTCTTCCAGGATAATTACTTCCACCCTTTAAAATCTTTTTGGAGAGAAACAGCACCGATTTTGAAACTATTATACTTATAACCGATTTAATCTTAATTTTTCACACCACCCATTTATACAATGCATAAATTGCACTGCGTTAAGTAAACTTCATAGAAGAAGCTATTTTATATCTATATAATTGAAGCTATCATTTACATTAAACCCCAATCCCATAGAATAACCGTTTAGTTTGCTCAAAAGATCAGATTTTTTTTGTCCCGTCATGGGCGTTGGCCTGTAGTCATTATAGCTTGGTACAGATGAAATACTGCAAGGAATTGCTTTTATTCCGATTTGTGTTAGTTTGCTATTACTGAATTTAAAATCTGTCTGAAAAATAAAGGTATCTTTATCTGAGGGATTACTGTTTCCACCAAAGCAGAAGTTGGCAAGACTGTAACAAATAAATCTGTTATTATATTTTTCTATTCCCTGAATAACATGAGGATGATGTCCTATTATCAAGTCGGCACCGCTGTCGATAGCAAAGTGCGCAATCTTCTTTTGTACATCATTTGGAGTATAGGCTCTTTCAACACCCCAATGAAGATTTATAACAACAACATCAACCTTCGATTTTAATTCTGAAATATCGCTTTTTATCTTATTTAACAAAGAAGTGCTGGCAGACCAGCCTTGGTAGCCTAAGAAGCCGAATTTAATGCCCTTTGCCTCGGTAACCCATTGGTTTCCTTCCCCAAAGTATGCTATATTATTGGATTTTAAAACAGCTAGGGTATCCTTAAAACCTTCATTTCCAAAATCATAAATATGATTATTTGATACATTGACTCCTTCAATAGAAGCTAAGCTAAGGGATTTTGCCAGTTCTGGGTCTCCCTTAAAAGAATATTGTACAGCAGCATTTTTATCACGAATATTGTTAGAGGTTGTGAAGGTAGTTTCTAAGTTTGCTGTTGTAATATCATCATTTTTAAAAATAGAGGCAACATTACTAAAAAGATATGAAGGATCATTATTGTTTTTCTGAACGATTACCGGCAGGGAAGTACTCCTATTAAATTTGGGATCAGTGCCGATAGTACAATCTCCTACAGAAGAAAGTACAACATTAATATCTTTCGTTTCATTATCTTTATTCACATCGGGGCTAGGTGTAATTTCAGCTGCTTTCGGTGGAGGAGTATTTTCAGGTTTTACACCGGTATTGCTAACATTGGAAACCTGAGGAGTAGTGTGAGAGTCATCAATAAATTTTTTTATTATAAATACTCCTGACGCAGCAAGGAGTATTGATATGAACATTGCTATTGCAATAGTGAACTTTCGTGTTTTTTTTCCATGTCTATTGGCCATATAAAATACCTACCTTTCCTTCTTCATTTATTTTATATTATTAAAATAAATTTGTCTAACGAATATTTTATAGCTTAAAGCAATAAAAAGACAATTATGTTTTGGAGGAGAGATTTTCCTAGTGGCTTTTATATAATTAATTTGGTAAAATACTTATGTAGGAATTATGAAAGGTTGATGATTATGGGGAAAAGGATTAGTGGTCTTGGGGACAAGCAGTTTTATAAAAAAATAAGAGAAAAGATAGTAAAATTGAATTTTAAAACCATATTGATATATTCCATAGCTATTGTATTGGGTATTTCATTAAGTGCATATGGTATTTATAAATCGGAAGGCAAGAAAGTTAAGGAAGTAATAAGCATTACCAACAATGATGCTGAAAAGTACTTTTATGATGGTGAATATGATAAAGCTATTGATGAATATAAAAAGCTTTCAGAGGACCAAGATGATAATGCTATGTGGCCTATAAAAATCGCTGAAATATACTCTATTCAAGGGGACTTAAATTCTTCAAGTACATATATAAATAAAGCAAAGGAAATAAGAGATAAAAACCTCTCGGGTAATGCGAAAATATTAATAGAGAATTTCCAGCAGAAAGACATGGAAGCTGCGGATTATATAATGTTTACTCAGTTTATGAATAAGGATTACAGCGGAGCACTGGAATATGGTGAGAAGGTGCTTGAAATGTATAAGGATAATAAGAAGATAATCCGTACAATGATTCCTATTTATATGGCAAATAACAAATTTGATATGGCAAAGTCATTGATTGAGAATTATCCTGTGGATAAGGAATCAGCTTACGATATGGCTCAGTACGCATACTTAAACATTTTAATAGACAAATGGGAAGAAGGTTTAAATATATTAAAGGATGCCTGGTATAAGGATAAGGATGAGTATAGAATATTCGATGTTCTGGCTCAGGTTTCTACCTATAATAATGACTTGATACTTGAAAAATTGACTACCCTGTCGGGAGCAAATCCAAATGAGCCTAGTTATAAGATGTGGCTGGCAAAAATCTATTCAATGAGGCCTGAAACTGCGGATATGGCGCAGGATTTGCTGAATAAAGCTTCTTCCTCGGATGTAGGAAGCTATGAAAAGACGCTTATTCAGGCAGCTATTTATCAAAATAGCAAAAAGGGTGACCAAGCCAACAATTTAATAGATACACTAATTCAAAAAAATGATCAGGATTATAGAGTTCTTCATACTGCAGGTTGGTTTTACTTTCAGAAGGGTGATTATGATAAAGCCTTGGATTACTGTAAAAGATCAATACTTAAAAATAAGCAATATCCAGATAATTATGGGTTCTTAATGACTGATATTTTAAAGGCTATGGGAAAAAGTAATGAAGGTGAAGCATTTTTTAGGACAGCTCTATATTTGGAACCTTACAATTATAATATGATGAGCACAATTGCGGATTATTACTGGCATACAACTCAAAATTCACAAAAAGCTATGGAGTATTTCAAGTTTTTCGAGATTGTAAGACCAAGAGATACTGAAATAAAATATAATATGGCTATGATTAACATAAATAATAAGAATTATGATGAAGCAGTAGCAATTTTAAAGAAATGTATTGAAATTGATACTACAGTACCAAAGTATCACAGATCATTAGGAACAGTTTATATTTTACAGGAGAAGTATCAGCAAGGTATAGATGAAATCAGAAATGCATATCAAGCTGATAAAGAAGATGTAATGACACTTAATAATGCAGGGTGCTATTACATTCAGGTGGAAGGCGATGTTACAAGGGGAAGATATAACCTTGAAAAAGCTTATGAAGGAATAAATGACTCTATCGATGAAAATACAAAAAAGACTATAAAAGATAATTACCAAAAGGCTGAACAAATATATGAAAAATATAATAGTGGAAGCAGCAATGAAAGTATAACTGTACCTGATTTTATATTCTTCTATTAATTAATTAGTATATTGTTAGATGAAAGAGATGTGAAGAAATGAATTTAATATTCTTATTTAAAGCAGTTATAATTGGTATAGTAGAAGGAATAACAGAGTTTTTACCTGTTTCCTCTACCGGACATATGATTTTAGTTGGTAATTTGATAAATTTTAATGCAGATTACGGAAAAGAATATGCAAATATGTTTGAGATTGTAATACAGCTTGGAGCAATACTTGCGATAGTGGTATTGTATTGGGATAAAATAAAACGATCCATTATGAATTTTAGCGGGTATGGCTTTAAACTCTGGTCCAGCGTTATCGTTGCATTTCTTCCTGCAGCAGTTTTAGGTTTCTTGTTTGATGATATGATTAGTGAACATCTTATGGGGCCGATGCCGGTAGTATTAGCGCTGATTGTTGGAGCTATATTAATGATTTATATGGAAAAGAAATTCAGAAAGAATGCCATCACCACAAGAATGGAGGATGTAAACTATAAGCAGGCTATTAAAATAGGCTTGGTTCAATGTCTTGCCATGTGGCCCGGGATGTCAAGATCTGCATCCACAATTATGGGAGGTTGGGTATCAGGCTTGAACAACGTTGCAGCTTCAGAGTTTTCATTTTTCCTAGCTTTACCCACAATGGTAGGTGCTACAGGATTAAAACTTATAAAAGCTTTAAAAGCCGGCAATGTTCCTTTTGACACAAATACTTCTATAGCACTCATTGTGGGATTTGTAGTTGCTTTTCTGGTTGCTTTAGTCGTAGTTGATAAGTTCATATCTTTCTTAAAGAGAAGGCCAATGAGAGTTTTTGCAGTTTACAGATTGGCTTTAGGTATAATTTTGCTAATATTAGCAGCAAGTAAAATTATTACTTTAAATGGTTAAAGAGACATAAGTTTAAATTTGTTATTCAACATTGAAGTGCTAAAGCTTCAACGATTTTTCATAGGTGATAATTAAAAATATAAGTTTGTGCATCTATAAGTTCTTTAAGGGTGATATTTAACTCATTCATATAAAATACAAAAAGGAGTGCAGTATGCTCCTTTTTTATATATTTTCTAGTATAAATTTTTGTAATTAATAAATAATAAAAGCAGATGTAAGATGATAAGCAAGTTATTAATGGAACTACCTATAGGGTGTAGATATTAATAAATAATAGTGCAATATTTAAACTGATTTAGTGAAAAATCTGGTGATATAAAAAACCATAGAAGATGCACTAAATCAATAGACAAAGATAAACAAAATGTGATATACTATTTACCAAATGTGATTAATATTCGGAAGAATAACAAAACGTAAACAATCGTGTTCAAATTTGCCAAAGTACAGTGTATAATTAGAACAAAATGGGCTTGGAGGGATAGTATAAATGTCAAACGAAATTAAGAAGATTGCTTTGCTAACAGGCGGCGGGGATTGTCCTGGATTGAATGCAGTAATAAGAGCGGTTACAAGAACTGCCATACTTCAGTATGGCTATGAAGTAATAGGATATAAGTTTGGGTATAGAGGATTATATAATAATGATTTTATACCACTGACCCTTGATACTGTTTCGGGTATATTGCATCGAGGAGGAACCATATTATATAGTTCAAATAAAGATAATCTTTTTGATTATACAGTTGAAGAAAACGGTAAGATGGTTAAAAAGGATGTATCTGATGTGGCTGTTGAGAATTTGAAGAAGGAAGGCGTAGATGTACTAGTTGTTATAGGTGGAGACGGTACATTAACAAGTGCCAGAGATTTTGCAAGAAAAGGTGTTAAAGTAATAGGCGTTCCTAAGACTATTGATAATGACCTTGCAGCAACGGATGTTACATTTGGATTTAATACTGCTATAGAAATAGCTACCGAAGCTCTTGACAGATTACATACAACTGCCGAATCACATCATAGAATTATGCTGTGTGAAGTTATGGGAAGAAATGCAGGTTGGATTGCTCTTGAAGCAGGAATTGCGGGTTCTGCAGATGTAATACTTCTACCTGAGATACCATATGATATTAATAAAATTGTTGATAAGATAAGAGACAGAGAAAGTCATGGAAAATTATTCAGCATAATAGTTGTTGCTGAAGGAGCTAAGTCTAAGGATGGAGAAGTTGTAATAAGTAAGATAGTTGAAGATAGTCCTGATCCAATAAGACTAGGTGGTATAGCAAACAAAATAGCTTATGACTTGGAAAAATTGATTAAGGATCATGAAATAAGAAGCACAGTACTTGGCCATATTCAAAGAGGAGGAAACACTTCTACATTCGATAGAATACTTTCCACTAGATATGGTGTTGCTGCTGCAGAATTAATAAACGAAGGCAAATTTGGCAACATGGTCTGCTTAAAAGGAGACAATATTTCCTATGAGAACTTGGAAAACGTAATCGGAAACAATAAAAATGTTGATCCTGACGGAGAATTGGTTACTGTAGCGAGGAAGATAGGAATATCCTTCGGAGATAGATAAAATATAAATTTTAACACCAAACATTTAGTTTGGTGTTTTTTTTTAAATATTGTAGAATAAATGGTAAATATTGAGTATAATTGTTAATAGAAAAATATTTCGGAGATGTGGTGATTATATGAAAGATATAAAACGATTTCTTGAAAATAGGCTTGGTGATTACAGCTTTTACTTCGAAGATTTAAATAGCCAATATATTTATGCGTTAGGTGAAAACGTTATGATGCCCGCAGCAGGATGCATGAAGCTCCCAATAGCCATGGTACTTATGAAGCAGGTTGAACAGGGAAAAGTGGATATAAACTCTACTATAAAAATAAAATCTGAGGATATGGTTTACAGTACGGGAATTCTTCATGAGTTTGGAGAAAAAGAATATAACTTAAAAGAGCTGTTGGTAGCAATGCTTTTACAAAGCGATAATACTGCGGCTAATAAAATAATTGACATAATAGGAATAGATGAAATCAATACAATAATGCAAAGTATGAAGCTGAAGAATACTGTATTAAATAGAAAAACCATTGATGAGAGAAAGGAAGAACAGAAAATTCAAAATTACAGCTGCAGCCAAGATCTTTCTAATTGTTGGAGAATGCTTTTCAATAAAACATTCCTTAATAAAGATAACAGCACTATAATAATAGATATTCTTAAAAGGCAGCAGATTAAAAATAAAATAGGATATTACTATGCTGAAAGTGTAAAAAAGCAAATTGCAAATAAAACAGGGGATACGACTAACGTAGAAAACGATACATCTCTAATTAGCATAGAGAAAGGAAATTTTATACTTACTATAATGTCAAAAAATCTACCCAACAACATATATGGAGAAATTACTATTGCAAGAGTAGGGAAAATGGCTATGGACATTATTGAAAACGGATGGAATTAGTATAGATATGAGAGTTTATATGTGAGATTTATAAAATGCGGAGAGTTGATGAAGGCTCAATGTTTATAATTGTAAATCATTAATTAGATTAATCATAGAAGGGTTATTATATTCAAAAGTTTATTTGAGAATATAAAGCTTAAATAAGTAATTAGTAATAGAGACTATAATAAAATAAAAGCTTAAAATTTATGTTGACATGTACAAGAAATAATGCTAATATTAAATAGCTGTCGACACAGACAGTATGTTGTTTGAAAATTGAACAGAGATAAAAAATACTTTTCAAAAACTTTTAACCATTCTGTC
>JAEZDX010000014.1 GCA_023417975.1 Bacillota bacterium | reverse complement strand
AAATGATGAAATTTATGAAGCCGCTAAAAACGACTTAATTTTAATTAACTGTACAGCATCAAGTCACACTCATGAATTTTTGCTTACTAACATTGCTTCAGAAACTGCAAATATAGTAGTAAGTATAATTTTAGATATCCAAACTCAAAACTTAACATAGCAATATAAAAAAGGATGAAGATTCGCTATATTATAAATTGTATCCAGAGATTGAATTTGGATATCTGTGATTAATGGGAAGATACAACCTTTAGTCCTATTATTCCAATTACTATAAATCCAATACAAATTAGTCTAAGTATATCAATGGGCTCCTTAAATAATATTATTCCTAAAGCTACAGTACCAACCGTACCAATTCCGGTCCAAATTGCATAGGCAGTTCCCAAGGGAAGATTCTTCAATGCTAATGATAAAAAATAAAAACTTGCTATCATGCCAACTATGGTGAATACGCTTGGTATAAGCTTTGTGAAGCCCTGGGAATATTTTAGCCCTATAGCCCATCCTGTTTCAAATAATCCTGCAATAATTAACATTAACCATTTCATAAGTTTCACTCTCCATATTTTTATTACCTTCTATATAAACTTTTCAAACCAAAAAGCCTATGGAAATATTATTAAATATCTCCCAGGCTTTTATCCTTCCGTTTACACAGTTAACTCTATGTTTTCTCTCGGACCTGTCAAAGATAATTTGCGGAACACTAATAATCAAAAAGCTGTAAAACTGCTACAATCTCTTCAGCGCAAATTTCTCCGTTTTCAAGAAAGCCCATTGAATTATAAAGAGCTTTTGCACCCAAATTTTCAGGCTCATAAGAGAGCCAACAATAAGCAGCCTGTCCACATGGTTGACTGCGTAAATATTCAATAGATGCCTGTAACGCCTTTCTGCCCAGCCCTTTTCCTTGATATTCTTTATCGATCATAAAACGCCAAATGCAGTAATTATCAACAGCAATATTAGGTTCATCCTCATCACCGTTTGAACCATATCCAAACATAACAAAACCGACTAGAGTGTTGCCATTATAAATTCCAAATGGTAATGCAACCCCTCCAGACGTAATAGTAGTATATGCTTCCAAAATGCTCTCAGTATTTGTTGCTACAAAATTCAGTTGATTGTCATTCACCGATAACTTAACTATTTCCCATATATTATTTGAATCTACTTTTCTTAATTCTATCATTAAAAACCTCCAAATTTATTTATGATAGCTTATATAAACAATCTTAATATAATTATAACATAAACCGCTCATTCTTTTTTATTAATCATCTAAATTAAACGTATCTGCCAACAATTCTACTTCTTCTCCAAGCTGTTGCCTTCTTTTTATATTATCTCTCCCCCAAGAGCACATTAAATCGATTATTTTATTTACGGATACTCCGTACTCGGTAATATGATACTCAACCTTTGGAGGCATCTGATTATATACGATTCTGCATATTATGCCGTCTTCCTCAAGTTCTCGAAGCTGCTCAATAAGAACTTTTTGTGTTATAGCTGGGATACAGCGCTGCAATTCACTTGTTCTTTTTTTTCCATGCATTAAAAAACAAATAATTAATGCTTTCCATTTTCCCCCTATTACTTCCAATGTAGCTTCTATACCTAATTTATATTGCTTCATATTAACCTCCAATGGAAATTCTTTAACTTTATGTAGATAATAAGATCATAATAAAATACTAGCATTATAAAGTTTTTAACTCAACTATTCAATACTTACTTTCAAGTAACAATGTTACTTCATTGTGTGTATTTACAAGCTATTAAACCCATTATAAACTATATTCATATAAACCGATAAAATTTTATGAAAAGGAGCGGATTTATGAAAACACTTGTTATATTAGTACATCCAACTATAGAGGCTTCAAAGGTAAATAAAAGATGGAAGCAAGAATTACTTAAATACCCTGATGAAATTACTGTTCATGAATTATATAAAGAGTATCCGTCCGGAAATATTGATGTACTAAAGGAGCAGAAATTGCTTGAGTCGTATGAAAATATTGTATTTCAATTTCCTTTATACTGGTATAGCTATCCTTCATTATTAAAAAAATGGTTTGATGAAGTTTTTACTCATGGCTGGGCTTACGGTTCTACAGGCAATAAGCTTAACGGAAAGAAGTTTGGTGTGGCAATGTCAATAGGTGATAAAACATATAATTATTCACCTTCCGGATCTGTTACCTTCACAGTAGATGAAGTTATTGTACCTTTTAAAGCAACGGTTGTGCATGTTGGGGCAGTTTTAATACCCTACTTTGCAATATTCGGCGCTTCATACCAAGCTAGCGATGAAGAAATTAATCAAAGTGCAAAAGATTATATTAAATATATCTTTGAACATAAGTAATAACTAAATAAGCGCTGTGACCTTACCTATTTCATAGATTTTATAATAAAAAAATTACTGAACAAGAATTCTTTTCAGTAATTTTTTTAATTCAAAGCTTTCTAATTATTAATAAGACCAACTCGATCTTACTATTTTCTATAATCTTTTCTGATGAATGGTTCTTCAATATTTTCAGAAATTAGTAATTTATATATATGTGGATGGCGGTATGCGTTGCCATGTACTTCACGACTTCTATACTCTCTGATATCATCCATTGGAAAGTCAGCTATATAAATTCCCTGTCGTTCGCCGGCTTCAATAATAAGAGTATCTCTCGAGCCGAAGTCAGAAGGTCTATACGCAATTCCATCAAATGCGGTAGAATGTCCATTGCAATCAGGCATTTCTATTGGATAATTTACTGTTGCAATTCCTATCATATTTTCATATGCCCTTGCCCGCAGCTGAGAAATACGGTTTATCTCCATAGGACAAGCATTTGGTACTAAAACAATTTCAGCACCTTTTAGCATAAGAATTCTAGCACTTTCAGGGAATTCTCTGTCATAGCAAATCATTGCACCAACCTTCACCTTACCTTGCTCAGTATCTAAATCTGCAACATAAAAATCGTTACCCGCTGTCAGTCTGCATTCATCGCCAAAATCACAAGTGTGTACCTTTGAATATGTAAGCGCCTTGTTCCCAAAACGATCAAACAGGCAGAGGGTATTTCTTGGTAACGGATCGTACTCTTCAAGGAAGGTTATCCCTATAGCCATATTAAGCTCTTTTGCAAGTTTACCGAATGAATTAACAAACGAACTATTAGCAGCTACTGCACTTGCTTTTAATTTAGCTATATCCTCAGGAATATTATAACCAACACTCCACATTTCAGGAAATAATGCAATGTCTGCACCCATTTCCTTGGATTTTCTGCAATATTCCAATCCTTTTTGTAAATTCCCCTCTAAAGTTTCTTCAGGCATAAGCTGCAATAAAGCTACTTTCAAATTTTTCATATTTAAGTCCCCCATTTAAATTACTATTATTTGTTCTTTATCATTTATTCATCATATAAGAATGCAGTAAATTAACGCAACTTAATGCTATGATCATTTTGTAAGGTCCTCTATCGCTGCTACTGCTTCGATTTCCACTAATTGATTTTCATATCCTAATATAGTAACTCCAGATAAAGTACTTGGAACATCATGTTCGCCAAATTCTTCTCTAATTGTTTTCCACACAGTTACCAAATCCGATCTATTTTGAGATGCCACAAGAACTCTTGTATATACGACAGCTTCCAATGAGGCACCACATTCCTTCAATGCTTCTTTCAAATTATCCGCACAAAGCTGTGCCTGAAGCTTATAGTCACCCGGATTAGTAACCTCTCCATCTTTATTAATAGGACATGCACCTGCTAAAAATAACAAATTCATTCCGGAAGGTACTCGTCCGGCATAAGCATAATCTACGGAAGCTAAATTTGTAGAATGAATTAATGAAATTTTTTTGTTCATTTTATATTTCTCCTTATGTTGTAATTTGAGTGTTAAATATTATTTATATACACATTATTTAGTTAATCTTAAAATCATATAACTTGGAGTTTCAATAAATGCTTTATAACGACGGTAGTTGTTTTGTTTCCATTCTTCCGGTGGATATGGCTCTTCTACTCTTTCAATTTTAAAACCAGCGCTTATAATTGCATTAAAGTAGTCTCCTACCGTATGATGATAACTTGTACTTAAATAGTCTTGGACACTATCGTTATACTCTATCCATGGTTGAATATATGAACGTTTATTTTTATCTAAATAACGTACAGCCCATTCATCATCTGAAGGGAATTCTCCATCTTTATCAATTGGATATTGTGCAGTATAAACCGGGTGCATTATGGAAATGATACAAATACCTTTTTCATCTAATGCATTATATATATTATTAAATAGCTTATCAAGCTCACTAATATAGTGAAATGTAGTAGATGAAAATATGAAATCAAATTTCCCATCAATATATGCATTTAATTTACTAATATCACCTTTAATAAACTCAACCTTCGAAGCATTTTTCACTGCCTTTTCTTTCCCAATTCTTAGCATTTTCTCAGGAATATCAAATCCCACTATGGAAATCGGATTTTCTTTTTCAAATATAAAATCAAATCGTCCTGTCCCGCAACCTAAATCTAAAACCTTTTTTTCATATAAGTTTGGCAACATTTTTTTTATACATGGCCATTCAATTGTATAACTGTATGAATCCTCTGCTTCGGTAAAATCTTCATATGCTTTTGACATTTCGTCCCAATTAATTTCTGTTTCGTTTTTCATAAGTTCCCTCCAATTGAAGCAATGATCTTTAAGCTTCTTTAAAAATTATATTTGTAAAAAAGTGATGTATAAATTATAATATAGCCTCTCGTAACTCTTGAACTAGTCTATCCAAAAAGACCGATATTTTATTTTTATCTGATTGTGTTCCGTATAGATTAACACTCAGTGTTGGCTGATCATCAAATGTTGAGATAGCTAGTTGAAAATATGGACTATATTTTATTGAACCGGTCATGTAAGCTTCTGTAATTGCTACTTTTCCAAAAGTAAGCCGTGTTTTATCAAGTATTCCGATATTTGTGAATGCAATCTGAGGATTGGAGAATTTCTTTTTTATAATATCTCTTGCCACTTTATAAGGCAATGCATCAAAGACCTTTTCCATTATAAAGACGCTCTTAATGCAGGCAATATTAGATTTTTCCTTATCCATTGTGTTTTTAACTTTCATAAGGGTTTCCTGAAATTCTGTACCAATCTCCGAACCTATATTGCAGGTAAGATTAGTACACAAATTGCAAATACCGTTTGCCTTATGATTGGGAAGGTATTTTCTCATGTCCACCGTACAAGTTGTGGCGACAACACGGTTAAATATTTGAAAAAGAACACGCGTGTACGCTGTAAGGATTACATCGTTCACAGTAGCTCCATTTTTTTTAGCATAAGCTTTTATTTTGCTAAAATACTCTTTTGAAAGCATCCTTTTCTCCATAAAAGGGTTGTTAAGATTTCCTTCAAGTTCAAACTTAGCCTGATCAAGGTTAAACATATCATTTTTACTAAACATTATTTTTAACTTATCACGCAATGAAAATGCCTCCACTAATTGACCTATCTTTCTATTCCCCATTGGTGTTGAAAGGCTATAAGGAGTCTCTTCTATATTTGAGTAAATCTCACAGAGCATATAAAGATATTCTTTAAATCCGGCCGCATCGCATAACATATGATTGATGGAAACACAAAGTACATCTTTTTTATCATCTCGAACTACTTCAGCTTTCAGCTGCGGACCGTTTAAAGCATCGATTTCTTTACAGATACACTCGTTTACGCTTTTATCAATATTTGACGTCTTTAAAAGCTTTACCATGTCCTCTGCTTTGTAACCCTTATCTTCCCAATAACAATTTTTTTCAGATTCATTGAAGCAGCTTCTGATCAGCGGAAAAGCATCAGCAGAAAGGTTGATAGCATGTTTAAAACGTTCTAAATCGAGTTTTTCTGCAAGTGCTGCTACAAAATGCAAAGTATGATCGTTGATATTTTTAACTTTAAAAAGGTGTTGAAGGGTATCCCATGCTTCAACCTGATAATTAACAACTTGACTGTTTAACATTTTACTACATCATCCCTTTCACTGAAGAATCCTTTAATTTTTCATAGAAATATTGCTTTCATCTCCTTGTTTGGCTAATCTAAACTTAAACCCAGATGCATTTATTTCCATTATAATTCTCCCTTTGACCCTTTTTTAAGATGAAAATTTAATTTTTTCAACTTCTCATTTTCACACAATTACAGCCCATCTATTTGTAATTATATCATGCATAACCAAATAGCTCCATATAGTTTGTAAAACTAAAAAGCACCGCAAAATTCACTTTGAATAATGTGGTGCTTCAGTAAAATATTCATTTTATCTTGAACCTAAAATATTGTTAAATTATAACAACTTCTTGTAACTGAAATCGGAAATACCAAAATCATCGTACATTTCCTGAACCCTTTCGCTCTCTTTTAACTTCATACATGGATTTATCTGCTTTTTCAATCAAAACCTCAAGTTCAATACCATCATCTTTAAAAAGTGCATATCCAATGCTAGCTCTAAGATTGATTTCTTGGCCTTCAAATTCGAAGTGCTTTGTAATTGCAAAATCTATATTCTTAATCAAAGACTTGAGTTCATCTCGATCCACCACATTTGCAATAATAATTCCAAACTCATCTCCTCCAAGTCTGGAAACTATGTCTGTTTCACGTAAAGCACTGCTTATTCGCAAAGCAACCTCTTTGATTGCCGCATCTCCAGCTCTGTGCCCGTAATTATCGTTTATAAATTTCAGCCCATCCATGTCTAGTGAAATGATTCCGAACTGTTCATATTTTTTTGAAGCCTGTGACAACTTTTGCCTCAAACGGTCATAGAATAAAGATCGGTTTGATATTCCTGTTAGGCTGTCATGCGTGGCTTTATAAAACAATTCACTTTCCCCATTTCTCATTGACTTAAACATCTCAGCTGCAATGAGTCCCGACATGAGTTCCAGTATTTTAATGTCTTCATCCTTGAAATGGTCAGCTTTAGAAGAAAGAACCTTCAATACCCCAACAACATCATTACTATATATTAACGGCATTACAATCATGGAATTAAGTCCTATTTGTCTGCAAGCAGCTTTATTCACACGGTTGTCCTTTTCAATATCATTGCTAATCAAGGGAACTCTAGTCTTCATGCATTCTCCTGACAGGCTATTTTCTATACCTAATCGTAATCCTAAGAACCTATCAGCCATTCCGGATACAGCGCTGTACACGAGCTCCTTATTCTCCACTAACTCTACGGAAGCACCGTCAGCATTAGTAATACTCTGAGTTCGCTCCGTCACTAAATCCATAATATTACCAAGATCCATCCCCTGCTGAGCTACTTCTGTCTGTACATTAATGATTTCTAATAACTTATCATTGCTTACACTATTTTGGTTCAAAACTATCCAACCCACTTCCTTATAACTTAAGCATTAATCTATTGCCTGAAAATTCTTTTGAACTTATGTAATACTAGGCAAATAAACCTGCAATATTTTATACGTATGACTTCTTTTACGGAAGAATTATATCACACCTGCATGGTATATTAAACATTTATATTGAATTGGATTGTTTTAACATTTTATTTTCAAGCATGGAAATACTTTTGTTTAAAAATTTAAAGCTGTTTGTATACTGTAGCTTTTAATTTCACTCCATAATTCATTCCATAATATGGTAGTATGTGATATTATTATATAGTCAGGCTATTTAGAATTGCACTTTACAACCAAGTATGTTTATTAATATTTTGAGCGGAGGGTACTATGAGTGAATTTTTAAAGATTATTTTTATTATTGCAATAATAGCAATGACTGGTGCTGCTATCATGCAAATTTTCATACCGAATTATGATGCTAAAAGAACCGGCTTTGGTCTGGCCCCCGGTTGGCAGCGGGAAATAGGTTTTTGGAATATTGCTATGATAGTTATACTTGTGGGAGCCTTATTAAGCGGCAATAGAAATACGGTGAGAATAGTCTCATATGGTGCTTTTGCCTTAGGCTTTTTATTAGGTACTAATCATTTGATAGGATATATATCCACTCGTAAATCTATAAATTTAGTTGGTGCAGTTGAGAATTATATTCTTATAATTTTGTTGATGGTTGCTTTAGTATTTAATTAGCAATGTATACTATATTTATACAGATTTTCATTTTCCTCTTCATCAAAAATAGTTCCCAATAACTTCCCATTATTCTTTTCTATAATTTTTCTTGAAGCTGCGTTATCTATGTTACAAGTAACAATTGCGTCATTTATACCTATTCTTTTTGCCTCGACCAATGCTAATTTAAGAATTTCTGTGCCGTAACCCCTATTTCTATAGCATGGCGATATATCATAGCCGATATGCCCGGCGGTATCTACCTCTTGATGCCTAACACGTACAACTCCTACAACTTCATCATTATCAATAAGCCAAAATGTTGAGCTTGTGACCCATCCTTCAGGTATATCTATTCCTTTTGAAAGATTAATCAAGCTGTTTAAATATCCATTAAAATCCACTAAACCTTCTTTGTACATATTCAGATAATGAGTATCGTTTTTTCTCTCATATGCTAAAACATAATTTTCAAAACTCTTTTGATATTCTTTTTTCGGTTCAACTAACACTAATCTATTCATAAAATCTTCTCCATTCTTTTATAAGCAGTAATGAAAATATTGGCTTTATAAATCCCTTGAGAATAGGTATGCCCTTTTTTCGAATCCTATTTTTTCATAAAACTTATGTGCCTTCTCACGAGGAAAACCTGAATCTAATTCAATCTTTTTACATCCTATCAATTTTGCAATATCAAACGCCTTTTCAAGGAGACTTGTACCAATTCCCTTACCCCTAAAAGAATCATCTACTATCATTGCATAAACATATGCAATATATCCTTCCTGCCAGAAATTGTTGACTACTGCTAATGCACAGAGTCCAATTACTTTATCATTTTCCACAGCACATATGTATTTGTCAGTATCAGATTGAATACCACGATTAAATACTACTTTTAAATCATTAGCATGCAATTCTTTGTTAGGCCATAATTGACCAAACAAAGAAAGTACATCATTAAAATCTTCAATTTTTGAATCTCTAATTGTCACACTCATTTGATAACCCCCCTTTTTATAATAGTTCATAATTCTTTACAAATCCTATTTAACCTTACCCTATAATGGTTCACATGGAAAATCCTTTAACTAATAAAAACAGAATTCATATTATTATAATTCTTTAATTTTATACTTACGCGGGAATATACCAAGAAAAAGCCTAAGCATAAACACATATTAATAGATAAGCCACCGGAGTGACTTATCCTTTGGTGAGTTCTATGTGAAGATTACGAAGTAACTATACTTACACTATGAATACCTTATGCTATCTACTAATATATTTTTTCAGCATCTTTAGGTAATACAAAAACATCTTTTAAAAACTTTAAACTATTATATGCCTCAACCTCATTATATTTAACCTTCATAATAAAAGATACTTCTTTTGCCACATCATTAAATAGGTCACACATAATAAATACTGATTCCCATATATCTTTTACAACTCCAGAAGGATAAGTTTTTAAAAACGCATCCCATTCAGACTCCTTCAACCATCTGTACATATACTTTCCTGATTTCCCAATACTAACTGTAAAATTCGTATCATATCCAATTTTCCATCCTAATAATAGTATTAACCACGGACGGACAGCACGATTTAGCATGTCCATTACATATGGTACTTCTTCTCTCCATAAACCCTTGGTAACATTATTAAGACACCACCAAAATTGATTACATGCATCCATGAATTGAATCTCTGTCGGTTTCTTTACCCAATAATCTTCATCTGTTGCCTCTGGCATATATGGTAAACTCTTGTCTTTATCAAGTAGTATTTTACAAAGTTTATCATTTCTAATATCTTGAAGTACCTGTGTTAATGTGCATATAGTTAAATCGAGACGATTTCCATCTGCAAACTGTATAAGCCAGGCATAGCAATTTTCTACATCACCAGGAAAAAATGAATTGCCTTCAGGATATTGCATATATAACCGTTCACCAAATATGTCAATCCAACTCTTATCTTCACGAAAAGACTTTGTTTCTTCAACAACGTATACAATATCATAATCCTGAAAAATATCTTTTTTAGCATTGGGATTTGTTCTTGAACCATTCATAAAAACTGCACGAATTCTTTCATCACTCTTTGCGACATTTAATATCAAATTAAACATTTCTTGTTCTGTACGCATTTTAAACCTCCCCAAAATCAAATAACCTTAATTCGTACTTTATTACCATTATGTTTTAATTATTTGTGATTATATCATGTACATCTAAATATTTCCACATAGTTTATATATGAATTAAGATTTTAATATCATCTTATGGCAGCATTATTGAATTACAAAGAATAAGTTTCATATTTTTAATATAAGATTTTATTCTCAATTTTTTCTGATTCCACCACAAAAAATACCATAAATTCATTGCTGAATATTACGGTACATAAAAAGTTTTTGGATAAATGCTATATATTAACTTTGAAAACACTCATGAATAATCCTAGTATGATAAAAGATAATATCCACGCTAAAACAGGATTGTGTAAATGTATCTTTAAAAGTATAAATTGATAGATATTATGTGCAAACGACAACCATATAGTCCATCCATGGCTATAAACTATTCCACCAATATGATTGAAAAAGCACTCGATTGAGGTATAAGCAATTACCCAAAGCAATATGTAAAATACTTGTTTAAATATCCCATTTGGATAATACTGTAGAAAAATTATAGTAGTGCATGTAAAAATAAAGGTCATCTGAAGTATATCTATAGTAGCATGACTTAGTAAAGTGCTTTTAAACTGCCAAAAATGACAGCTATTAAATACTAGGAAGCCTATCAAATTTCCACAGCAAAAAAACAGGATAGTAGGATAATATGCTTTCCAATTCCTCCAATCACCAATTTTGTATGTAACTAGAACCCATATCGTTATAGCCAAGAAATAAAGTAATAAGGAAATATTTAATTCATGCACTATTTTACACCCCTGTTTCTATGCTTTAAATATTCATATAGTCAATTCTTCTTTTACTTACAATATAATATTATCCTATTTTATTCATTTTTATTTAAGCATGAATTTAAAAGAATATTACCGTAAAAGTATTTGACATTGCCCCTGGGGCAGGAATTATACTTTAACTGTGAAATATATAAAATGATAGGAGGTATCAACATGTATACAAGAGGTCAATTTGCATTGATAGGAAAAACGACAATAAAGGCATTAAGGCTATATGACGAAATGGGTCTTTTAAAGCCGGAGTATATTGATTCAAACAATCAATATAAGTACTATTCATTAGCTCAAGTGGAGGCGATTATTTCAATAAATGAATTGAAAGCTTTCGGTTTCTCCTTGGAAAAAATCATAGAAATTAAAGAGAGAAAAGACAGAGAATATTTGAGGGAATGCTTCACCGAAAGGCTTACGCAATTGGATACTGAGATAAAGGAAGCCAACAGCACAAAAGAAAGCTTAAAAAGAAAGCTTCATGACTTAAACTCAAATGGAATAATTTTGAATGATACATCTCATTATTTCGTTGAAATGATTGAAATGGATGAAATGATTGTTGCCTGCTGCAGGGAAAGAATTAATATACAAAATGTAGGCAGCCTTATCGGTAAGGTATATGAACAGATTTTTCGGTTTTCACTGGAAGCTTTGGATTCTCATATGATTATTTTCCATAACAATGACTTAGATTCACAAAGCAATGATTGGGATATTGAAGTATGTGTGCCGATAAATAAAAATATAAATTCCCAAGGTTTTTCTACAAAAATCATTGAGCGAAATATCTATGCAAGGACACTACACAATGGAGGCATCAGTCAAATTGGAAAGGCTCATGCGGCAGTTATTGACTGGATAAAGGAGAATGGCTATGAAATAATCGGTGCTCCCATGGAAAAATATCTAACTTATAAGCAGCTAGTATTTAATCCGGCTAGTTTTGAAATCGAAGTATATTATCCTGTTCAGCAAACGAAATAGCAGGATGAAGGAGGGATTTTCATGAATAATATTAAGAATGTAACGGAAATGACATGGGTAGAGATTAACGCACTAGATAAAGAAAAAACCATTTTATTCATAACAATAGCACCAATTGAGGAGCACAGCCATCATCTGCCTTTGGGGACTGACATATATGAAGGTGAACGGTGGAGAAATGATATAACTTTCATTTTATCTGAAAAATTACCTGGTTTTAATTTCTTATATCTCCCTGCTTTTCCTGTTGCATGTGCAGGTGCCGTAGGTTTTTATGGAAATATACATTTCAAACAGCGTACAGTACGAAACGTAGTTTACGAACTACTGGAAAACATTGTGACGTGGAAAATAAAAAATATTGTCATAATTGCTTCACATGCTGACCCAACACATTTAATTGCTGTTGAAGAAGCTTGCTCTGAAATCAATAAAAAATTTGGTGTATGTGCATTTTCACCTATGGGGGCAATATTCTCGGCTCAAGAACTGGGGCTAAATATAAGCGAACCGGAAGAGGTAAAAAGTATGGTTAAACAGTATCCAAACGATTTTCATGCAGGTTGGATCGAGACTTCCAACATGCTTGACATCGACTGCACACTTGTAAAAAAGGATTATGAAAGTTTGCCAGATACCTTGATAGAAGCAAAGGAGATGGTTTCTCCGGAAAAGGTTCTTGCAGCTATGGATAAATTCGGGCACTTAGGCTACCCTCGGCTGGCTGACAAAAAAATTGGAGCTTTACTTAATGAAAATGCAGCACAAAATATTTCAAAAGCTGTAGTTGACTTTGTTCAAAGAAACCTTTGGGAAAAATACGAGCATCATTTTTTATACAAGTACCCTTTCCTTAGAACAGATTTTTCGGAATGATTCAGCCCGCAGCAGCGGTACATTATTTATTAAATAAATATTCCTCTTGTACTTAAAAATAAAATCGATATTAACGATGGTTGGTACTTCATCAACCCCGTTATATCCTCCTTAAAAGAAACTTATTCTTATTTTGCATATGTACTAATAAAATCACAAACACAATTTGTATATTCCGCAGCTTCCTCTATTCTCGGAAAATGTCCGCTATTTCCAAACTCTTTTATATGACCATTTGGAGCATTATTAATAAAGTAATCAATTTGCTCTTTACTACAAGCAGGATCATATTTTCCTGTAATAAGTAATGCCGGTTGCTTATTCTGGGCTAAAAGCGGAAGAAAATTTGAAAATATCTTTTTATCTTCGGCAAGTTTATTAAAATGCACTTCTCCTTTTGACCACATATCATTTGTGATTCCTTCCGTTGAATAACTTGCAGTATATTGTTCATAGGTTATTCCATGCAAATAATTTCTAACCTCTTTATTATCGGAAGCAAGACATAAAATAGAACTCATATCATTTATTGCTGTACTGTCATTATCTTTATATACCTTTTTTTCTATCTCGTTACAGAACTGCATACCTTGCAGATTTTTGGTGTTGTTAAAGTGCTTATACAAATATTGTGCCACTGATTTTGTAGAAAGCGCAAAGTTAAAGCTTGGACATTCGTAAATAACAGAACTGATTGAATCCGGATATTTATTAGCATATAAACAAGCTAACATTCCACCATAAGAGTGCCCAAGTAAAGACCACTGATTTATATTTAGCTGAATACGCATTTGCTCAAGCATGTCTATTTGAATTTCCATTCCATACTTTTCATCAACAGGAATTGCCTCTGAACGTAAAACACCGTATTGATCAATGGCTATTACTTTATGAGTTCTTCCTATTGAAATGGCTTGGTTACGAAAATCCAAGCAACTTGCACCTGGACCACCATGTAAATATAGCAAAGCTTTTTGGTTAGTTTCTCCGTAAATTTCTGAATAAATATTTTTATTCTTAACATTAATTATCCCCATTTATTTGTTCCCTCCAAATTTAAAATTATATATATTGCATAGTGAATATTATGAATTTAATTCCTCGAACCTACTTATAATTCACATCTTTTTAGCGTTTGATTACAAACTTTTTTCATAACAATATATTAACGTTTCTTTTTCAAAGCCTTCACTCAAATATAAATCGGCTGCTTTTTTATTTTCCCCATTTACAGATAGTGCAGCAGACTTGAAACCATTTTTCAACCCCACCTCTAGGCCAAATCTTAATAAACTTCTTCCTAAACCTTTACCTTGGTATGCAGGTAGTATAGCTATGGGACCGATTTCTAAAATATTATCATCAGAATCTTTTTCTACTCTTAGAATGCCAATAGGTTCTTGGTCGTGCCAAAGCATAAGTATGCCATCTTTTATATAAGTATTCGAAGTCTCATCAAATAAAACAGATTCAGTAGTTGTATCTACATGCCAACTAAATATTGAAAAAGCAGCATTACTAATATTACACCATGCTTCTTCATCTTTTCCCTTTCTTAAAGGTTTTACAACATAGTCATTAGGGAAAATTGGCGGCAGTACATTTTCATTTTTTCTTGTAAGTATCCATGCAAATCTTTGAACACAGAAACCAAGCTCTTCAAGAATATCTCTTGTACATGTCTTTTCTTCAGGGACAAATAGAAATATGTTATTAATTTCATCTAGATGCTTTGATATAGCATCCATCATCATTTTGTATGCTTCTGTTGTCGTAATAGTAGAGTGAAGTATTCTAAACCTGGACGTACCTTTTTTTCTGGCTTTAGGTCCCAATAATAATGATACTGCACCAACTACAGTATCATTGTCGTCAATAAGAATGTATGTTGGATTATTTTCATTTGGAGTAAAATACTTAAGGTCTTCATCGTATAGATTAGAAGCATCATGCTCCGACCTATGGGTTACACAGTAATCTATAAATTCTTGTTTTCTATTGATTTCTAAAGGTAATATTTTCACGATTATTCTCTCCTAAATTATATATTTACTTATTGAATTACTTGCTTGTTGTTATATTAACACTTAGTTATATTTCCACGAAAGATAATAATCACTTATATATAGTTTTTTGCATAAAAGATATTTTCAATTATTAATCTTTAGATAATATAAACTCCTTAAATAATTCGACAGTTGAAAAATAGTAATCTGACTTGTCTCTCATATAGTTTTCTATTTCAGAAATTACGTGAGACCATCCAGCTGCGGCGAATGCTACATTACAGCTTCTTGCCATATCCAGACCTGGTTTTAAATCATCTAATACTAACATTTCATTATTATCTAGATTAAATCTTTTCATAATTTCAATAATAGGAAACGGATTTGGCTTTCTTTGATGTTCTTCCAGCTCCCAACCAAATATTAAATCAGGAGTTAAATCACAATGTAAATTATAGTCTCTTATAATTTGCTCCCTTTCTGAATGAGATACAACACATACTATTCCACCTAATTTTTTATATTCTTTTATTAATTCAGGAAAACCTAAATAAAAGTCAGGGCATTTTTCCTTTGTGTAACTTTTCCATATTGTGTATTGATATTCCTGCTCAGCTTTACTAAATTTCAAAATATCTTTACATAAACTTGAAAATCCCGGACTAAAGCAATACGAAACAAATTCTTCAAGGCTTAAAGGTTCTTCTTCAGGTCTTAATGTTTTTAACGCTTCTAAAAAAGAAGGGTAATGAATATCCGGTGTACTTTTAACTGCTGTATCATCATGATCTAAAATTAAACATCTGTATTTCAAATCAATTCCCCCTAATAGTCTCCGCCGGTTACTTATGATTTGTAAAATCCATCTATAACACTGCCTTTATCATCATATATTTCTATTGATTTTAACTTTGGTTTCTCCCAAAAAAACTTCCTTTTTGCTTGTATTAGTAAAATATTTGAAGCTTTGAAGCTCGCCCGTACTACTAAACCATTGTCTAATACTACTTCAGCACTCTTTGCTTTACCTAAACTGTCTTCGCTCAATATTTCAATTCCAACATATCCATCTAAATCATATGAAAATGGTTTAGTCTCCCAATATTCAACATCCACTTTGTTAATTCTGCCTGATTTAAAAAATGCATATTGCTTTGTTTTAACTTTACCCCATCTATTCTTATAAGCAATTAGCTCTAACCTGTCATTACTTTTTTCATCTTTATAAACAATATCCGTATAGGAATTCCCAATATCATTAGTTGATATTGGTTTAATCTCTTTTTCTGAAATGAGTGTATTTAATTCATTGCTTGTAAGCAACTGATTTCTTGGAAATATGAATATTAAAATAATAATGAATAGGAAAATAACTACTATTGCTAAAAGCTTAATATGCTTTGCAATACCTTTCATTAACACATCAATTCTCCTTTTACTTAATTATTTCTCTATATCAAAAACATTGCAGCAATCCTTCCAACAAAGCGAGCAAATTTAACTTTTAGTACATTTATATGATTAGGCAGGTAATAATTGCAGTCTTTTTCAAGCCATCCGTTTTCTTTCCAATATTTATAGTCCACAGTATCATGTGGTCTGTCAGCTTTTTGCCAGCTTAACTGCTGAATCTTAAAGGCGATAAGTGAATAAAATGAAGGCTTTAGCTTTGAATTATCTTTAACAGCATCAAATAATGCTGCTGCTGCTTTTTTACTTTCGCTATCATATATAGTTCTCATTTCACTAAGATCCATAAGAGCTCCCGTTCGAAATTTTTTACTTCCGACAAAGTTAATACCCCAAGTAGTGAATGCGTTTTTTATCGTATTTATGGCATGATTTGATGAACCGGCTCCAGAAGTAGTTACTATATAGGCGACTTTACCGGCAAATGCAGGTCTATGGCAGTTAAATGCCATCCGGTCTATCCAGTTTTTTATAATACCATTTACATCTTCTACATATACTGGACTTGCTGCCAATATTCCATCTGCTTGGCATATCTTGTCCCTAGTTGCCAGTAGGTCATCCTTTAGAGGACACATCTCTTCACCTTTATCAAAACAAACTCTGCAGCCACGACATATCCTTATATCGCTATGCCCAAGTTGAATTCTTTCTATTTCCAGATCAATATGTTCTGTTTTAGCCATTGATAAAAGCTGTTTTTCTATTAATTCAACAATTCTGCTTGTATTGCCATTTGTTCTGTAACTGCTCACTAATGACACAATCTTAATAATAACCTCACCCCTTCATGTAAAAATGGAATTTCTCATGTACTTTGTTTGCTGACGTGTTACGATTTAGTAAATACCGCTATTACGCCACATATTGAAGCAAATGCAATTTTGTAGATATACCCAAGTTTCAAGCCTATCTTTGCTCTTTCAATAAATCTGGCAGCAAATGTTGCTGACTCATCCCACTTAATGCCAACCATCATTGCGGACATAAAGCCGACTATTGCATATACTGCAATGAATGTAATTATGAAAGTAAGGTAAACGGATTTATTTATTTTCATTTTCTCCCCCCAATATTTTATTCCAATAAATATACATTAAATTTCGTTAACTTCACACCTTAATTATATATAATATAGGTAATATTGTATATAAAAGGAACGCCACCTGTATTTATTTCTATAGTAAATTTATGCGCAAAAAGACCCGGTTAAGCTTAAGACCAACCGGGTTCTTTAAGTCCTTATTTGTTTACTTTTTTTATCCATAAGGTTGAGGTTGAAAATGGCCTCAGACCGATACTATAATAGAACTGCTTGGAGGAACCTACCAAAGCCTTTTTTGCACCAAGTTGTCCAACTCGTCGTATTCCTTCTAAAACAGCCGCTTTCCCCAGCCCCATCTTGCGATACTTAGGGTCTGTTGCTACAGGTTCTATTACTGCATAACCTACCTCTGGGTCATACCACATTCCACAGTATGAAACAAAATTTCCGTCCGGCGCCACCACAGCCACCTTTAAGTTCAAATCCACATTAGGTCGTAACATTGATTCTCTTGCTTCTTTTTCGTCCTCTTCAGAATAAGTTAGTTCCCCCTCACCATTTAATTCATGGTTAAATCCTTTCCATAAAACACGTAAGTACTTATGCATATCAAAGGTATCTTTTATGGTAGTGATATAAAATCCTTCAGGCAAAGCATATTCTGTTGATGTTTTATCTACATAAAAAATAGCATTGCTTTCCTTGTCAGCTGCAGCTATAAGACCACGATTGGCTGCAATATCTTGAAACTCATAATCCGTATCTCTAATAATGACACCAAATTTTCCATCCTTTGAAAGGTTATTTTCCACATATTCCAACATCTCATTTTTCAAGTAAGAATATTCCGGTAAAGTTAAACAAAAGGCAGTTCCAAGCTGAGTATCAAAAGTTGCCACCCCAACGATTTTGCCATCATCCTCCCATATACCTATTCTGTGCACTGCAGATTTATCCAAAGAGCCATGGGTTGTCATCCAATCCCATCTTGCATAATCAAATTCTGCATACCCCAATTTTATAAAGAATGCTCTTACTTTATGATAATCATCTGTAATACCCGGTTGTTTTGTATAATTTCGAAATTGTATTGCCACCACTAAATCCTCCATCAAATATTTATTGAGTCCATACTAAAACTCCTCAATAAAATTTTACCTTAAAAATTGTAATGAATAATAGATAAAATATAATTCTATATTGTTCTTTACATAAATAATTCTGGTACATTTTAGCTAAAGATTTATAAATTGGGGCTTAACAATAAAGTCAAAGTTTCTTTTTATACCATTCAATTTTAGCTTTTAAATTCTCAGAGTACTCTTCCCAAAGTCTTCTTTGTTCAGCAACATAAAGCTCATGTTTTTGCAATATGTTAAGTCGTTCTGAAATGGTGGAATCTCCCACATATCTCAAATCAGAGTAACGCTTCATTTCTTTTAAGGACATACCTGTAGCTTTGAGACGTTGTAAAAATTTCACCCACTCTATATCCTTTTCGGAGTAAACTCTCCTGTTTCCAAAATCTCTTTCAACCTGTATCAAGCCTTTTTGCTCATAATATCTTAAATTTGAACAACTTATACCCGTTAATTGAGAAAATTCACCAATTATCATTTTACACCTCATAATTCACAATTTGTTCATTGACCTCCATCATACTTGAAGTGATATTCTTCAAGTATCAACTATAAAGGAGGATTTCATATGGATAATACACGATTCATAAAAGGAATGAAAAATTTAAAAGCGGTGGACGGAAAAGGCGGAGATGCAGTGATTAAAGCTTTAGAAGAAATATCACCTGATTTAGGGAAATATATAATTGAATTTGCTTTTGGCGATATATATTCCAGACCGGCTTTATCTCTACAGGAACGAGAAATGATTACTATAGTAAGCCTGCTCACTGCCGGAGGATGTGAACCGCAACTGGAAGTACATATTAATGGAGCATTAAACACTGGAATAGAGCCGGCTAAAGTAGTAGAAACCTTTTTACAATGCATACCATATACAGGGTTTCCAAAAGTATTAAATGCTATCTTTACAGCAAAAAAAGTATTTCAACAGCGGAACCTCGCATTATAAGCTTTATCTCCTCACTTAGAGTATCAGTGAGGAGATAATTTGTAGGTAAAAATAAATTATCGTATTTTTATTCTTGTGTAATGTTCCTTTTCATCAGAATGATGAATATAAGCTCCATTATTTAGCTGTACTTTTAAGGAAGCCGGATTATCTATATGAACACTCATATAGATTTCGCTTTCTTTGATTTGAGCTTTTGTCTTTTCTATAGCTAATGCTAATCCCTCTGTGGCATATCCTTTGCCTCGATAATTTTTATGTATACCGTAACCAATATGTCCAGCACCGTTTCTCAATGCCTCTGATAAGTAATGTCTTATCTTAAATAAGCCTACAATATCATTGTCATCCCACAAAAAATAAAAGGTGTTCGGAACATGTCCAGCAGGTAAATCTATTCCTTTAGAAAAATTTATCATTTTCGGTAATGCACAATTTATAAAATCTTCATAGGAAATGTTATAATATTTATTTTCAAAGCCATTTTCACTTGCAGGAGTATCTTTAAGAAATCCATATTCCTTTTCTGCATCTTCTATATTTGCCTCTTTCAGATAAAGCATTTAATCACCTCTTTAAGTTATTGCTTGATTTTTTCCTTTGTTTTCCTTGAACTTAAGTATAAACCGTTTTTCAGTGCGGTATTCAAGGAGTAATTTAAGAACCTTCCGGTTCGTTATAAGCATACCAATCCGATTCCGGCAGCCCCAACTCTCGCAATATGCCATTGAGGTATCCAATGTTATACATTATATGTCTTATTTGTCCCACAATCACGTCAGCGTACGTATGCTGGAGGTCATTGTTGCAAACAGGACCACTTAGTTTTTCATCATTTAGACTATCGAATATGCAAGTAGTTTTTGTTTGAATTGCATCAAGATACTCCAGCATTTTGGCTTGTGATATAAATAAGCCTTCATAACTGTCTGCGTACAAATCAGTGTTGTAAGCATCATCAAATATCATTGAACGCCATTCATTTTCATCGTACTTTTCACGCATCCAGAAATCAATAAAATAAACATAATGAAAAACCTGCTGCCAAAAGGGTACCTCATTATAGGATTGAGACCAAATGTCACTAGGACAAACTTTTACAAGAACACGTGCCATGTGGAACGTAGAATCAAATTGATTGCGTAAAGTTTCTGTAATCAATCTTTTCATTGTTAACCTCCAGTATTATAAATATTCACTTGGAATCCTTAAGTTTATTTGCTAGCTTTAATAACCGGTATCCAAATTTCGCTTTTGTAGTCAGCTGCACTCAAGTCACCTTTCGAGTACCACTCTACTTCCGGCGCTTCTGCATGCTCATAACCGGATGTAGGAAACCATTCCGAAAAAATCCGTCCCCACACTTCTGCCATAGCTGTAGGCATAGGACCGGTTATTTCAAATATTGCCCATGTAAGAGCTGGTATTTCAAGCTTACATAATGTTTCAGGACAGTCTTTTTTCGTTGTGGTTGCGATATAATAGTCGGTTGTATTGTCATCATACATTCCACTGTATACGCCTAATAAACCATATGGTTCAGTGTCCCCCAGTCCAACGATTTGCTCAATTGTCTCTGCTGATGTCTCACGCCACATTCTTCCGATGTTTTCACCTAAACCTTCAATGTGTGAAAACCTTTCATTTACACCTACAATAGTAAACGAATTTTTTTGCTCAATTCTGTT
>JAEZDX010000589.1 GCA_023417975.1 Bacillota bacterium | reverse complement strand
GTATGTAACTCAGGCGAAAATACAGGCAAGGTCAGCTGAAGCAGTTGTGGAAGCATTAGCCTCTGCAAATATCATTAAAAATGGAGATGAAAAAGTAATTATCGAAAAAACGGAAAAGGCTTATGATGATAAAATGAAGACACCTATAATAAGCTATACCTCGGAAAAGCTTGTGAAGAACAATGAAAGTAAGCTTAAGGGAATGTCAACATCTGCCATAGGAATAATCGTAATGTTTATAATGTTCTTTGTAACTGGCGGTGCTGGAGCAATATTGGAAGAAAAGGAATTTGGAACTTGGAATAGGATACTAGCAACACCTACAAGAAAGTTTAGTACTCTTGGCGGATTCATATTGGGAAATTTCCTTTTAGGCTGGATTCAAATTGCAGTACTAATAACAGTAAGCAAAAATGTATTCGGTATAAGTTGGGGAAATTCAACCTTTGGACTCATAATACTATTTTCAAGTTTTCTATTAGCTATTATTGCACTAGGAGCTGCCCTCGCTTCTTTTGTAAAAACAAAATCACAGCTTACTGCACTAACCTCAATTATAATTGTTCCAAGCTGTATGCTGGCAGGATGCTTATGGCCAAAGGATATTATGCCTCAGTTTATGATAGATATAGCTAATTTTGTACCACAGACTTGGGTGCTAAACGGAATGACGAACTTGATTGGAAGGAATGCAGGCATAGGCTCGGTTATACTTCCCTCAGGAATACTGATTGTATTTGCTGCAGCATTTTTTACAATGAGCTTGACATTTATGACACTAAAGGAAAAATAATATATTACCTTAAGGGCTGACGGCATTATAAGCTGTCAGTCCTAACAATATAAGTTTTATTTAACAGTTTGAAAGAAAGTTAAGCACTTCGTTAATGTCAGGAAGCTGCTCATAGGGATATACTTTTACCCAGCTTACCTTACCGTCTTCACCTATAATTATATTGGCTCTTTTGGAGGTACCTTCTTTTTTATCAAAAATTCCGTAATCTTGAGCCACTTTTCCGTGAGGCCAAAAATCGCAGGGTAAGCTTACTTTCTCAATAACTAATGCAGAAGCCCAGATTTTTTTGCATGGTGGGGCATCCACACTAAAGCCCAGAGGTATGGTGTTAAGCTTTTGAAATGTATCCCAATTGTTTTCCAATGCCCGCATCTGATCGGTGCAAACAGGGGTCCAAGCTAAAGGATGCCATGAAAGAAGAATCTTTTTTCCTTTGAATGATGACAGTGATATATTTTGCTCATGATTATCCTGCACGGTAAAGTTTGGAGCAGCATCGCCTACTTTAATAAGTTCCATAAATATACCCCCTTGATTTAGTATTATATAAACAGTTTTACCTTGAATATAAATTATATTCTCATGGATAAGTATGGTTGTCATATAATATATGTTTTCGACAAAATAATCAATAAATTTCAGCAACAGCTTCAGGCAGGCATAAAAGCGGCAACTATGTACATAATAAGATTGAAAAATTTCTCTAAGGAGTGAAAGTGAATGAGCAGAGCTACTGTTGTTATCGAATCCGTTGAAAATTATTATGATATTATTCATGCAATACAAGAGAATTTTAACTTAGCTCAAAGGAATCAGACTATTAACGGTTTGGTTTTTGAAGATATAGCTAGTCATGATGATGTAAGGATTACAGGACGAATAGATGATGATGAAGAAACTACAACCGTCATAATAGAGTGTAGGGAGCAGCAAACCGCACAAGATATAGAAAAATGGGTTAAGAGTAATTTTGCTTAATCTGAAGAATAGATAAAAAATAGTTAATTAAAAAATCAGCAGCGTAAATACTGCTGATTTTTTAATATGGTAAAATAAACCAGTAAAAATAAAGTAAAAAGTGAATAATTACTATGTAGATATAGAATGAAATATATCGAAATATGAATAAATATGGTATAATATTGTTGGACAATCAATTAAATTAAAGGGGTGTTGCATATGAAAAAGATTTATAAAATTATGGGGAATATCTTTCTTGGCATTGCAGCAATAATTGAGATTGTGGGACCAACTTCTGTAAGTAATATGGCAGTGGAAGAAATGCCCGAATACTTAAAAAACAAAAGATAACAGTAGAGGCAGTATTTACTGCCTCTATTGCAGTGCGAGTGATAGGAGGAAAGAAATGTTATCAATATTTTGTGACATAACAAACACCCTTTGTCAGGCTATTTTATTTGTATGGGTAACTCATAACATAGCAAAAAAGGAAAATAGAATTTCTAAAGTCAAGTCATTAGCTTTAATGACGTTGATTTTTGCTGAGGTTGTTACATTTACATACAGCGGTACAAGCATTCCCTTTGCTAATTTTATGATGGTTGTAATTATATTGCTTCTTATTCTTATTTTTTACAGAAAATCTATTTTAGATGGGTTTGTTGGCTTTGGACTTGGTTATGGAATTATTGCCATGCTGGCGTATTTTTTAATTACACTATATCAAAAGAAAATTATGAATCTTAATATGGCAATGGCTGAAGATGTGAAGATATTATTATTTATATACGCTCCGGCTTGGATTATATACATTGTATTGTATAAACTTAGGACTCATATTTTTGGCGCAGCAGTATTTTTAAAGAATTTAAAGCATTCCATTATTTTCGTAGTATTAATAGATTTTGCATTGATAATTTTAGATACTGTTCGTATAGATTGGTCTGTAGAAAGTATGGAAGTTACATTTAAATTTTTTATATATCTACTGGCCTTTATCACATTTACGTTTGCTACAATTTATTTTGCTAAAGTTAACAATAAATCAAAGGAAGTTGAAATGTTAAACTTGGCTTTGAATGATAAAATAACGGAATTGAGGAAGATAAAGCATGATTATGGCAGTGAAATAAGTACTTTATATGGCTTATATCAACTTCAACGCTTTGATAGAGTGGGAGAAATATTAAAGGGAATTGTAGAGAAATATCAAACAGTGACACCAATGATAAATGCAAATACTGAAACTAATCCCGTAGTTGCTTCTGTACTTCAATTTGCTTCTTCAGCAGGGATAAATGTAATAAGCATTGATAATGCAGACTACAGTAATATTTCAATAACAGATGGTGAGCTTTTAAAGTTATTGTCAAATATTGTGAGAAATTCCGTTGATGCACTTAAAGGTGTTGAAAATCCCACTATAAAATTTAAAAGCTATAATACATATGAGGGAGTAATTATTACTATAGCAAATAATGGCCCGGAAATACCTAAGGAAATAAGAAATAAAATATTTCAAACAGGTTTTACCACAAAGCAGAATAATGATAAGGATAGGGGCTACGGACTTAGTATTGTAAGTGATATTATTCATAAATGTGATGGTAAAATTATAGTACAAAGTAACGATAGTTGGACTCAATTTAAACTAGAAGTTCCCCAAGCAGCATGCTAAACGACCATATAACAACATATCAGTAGGAGGCGCTCTATTTGAGAGGGTTAATTGAAATGATTGCCGCCAGTATATCCCAGGCTAACAATTATACAAGAGAGGAACACGAGCAAGTAGAATATGCAATGAGAATTGCTGTATTTGAAGCCATGAAAACAGCAGGCATAGTTTTGCTATTTGTTTTACTCGGCTATGCTCCTTACTCAATAGTGGCGGTAACAGCTATGAGTATTAGTAAGCCTTTCATCGGAGGGTTTCATGAGGACAATCAAGTAAAATGCTTTATTGCTACTGCGGTTACTATAGGAAGTATTATATATTTAAGCGCTAGCTTGGAGATAGGTATTTTGCCTAAGCTTATTCTTAATGCTATAGCTCTGTTTTCTATTTGGCAGCAAGCCCCTGTTGTTAATCCGAAGATGCCTATAACAAGAAAAGAACTGCTGATAAGAAACAGAAATATAGGAGTTACGGTAATTGGAATATGTGTAATATTGTCTATTCTGTTCTACAGCTGCAGTGTTATATCAAACACATTGATGTGGTCAGTGGTACTTCAAGCTATATTAATGTTCAATAAAAGAACGGTAATATAAGTATATAAAGTAAATTTATTTACATAGAACAGCTTGCATGGTACAATGTGGAAAAGGGGGATGGGTATGAGATATTTAATACGTGAAAAGGTATTTAGTTTGGGTGATAACTTTACAATTAAGACCTTTGAAGGATATGATGCCTTCAAAGTAATAGGAAAAGTGTTTAGCTTAGGAAATAAGCTGAGAATATATTCAATGGATGACAGAGAACTTGTGTATATCGAGCAAAAGGTGTTCAAGTTTCTGCCGGAATATAACATATATTTGGATAATTCTTTGGCTGCTGTACTCAAGAAGGAGTTTACATTCTTAAAGCCTAAATTGAACATTGAAAGCAGATTCGGAAGCTTTTATATTGAAGGTAATATATTTGCACGCAGCTTTCAAGTTTTCAAGGATGGATATATTGTGGCAGATATATATAAAAAGGCTCTTGCCTTTAGCGATACTTATGAAGTTGAAGTAGATGATTCTCAAAATCATGCATTTATTCTGGCACTTGTTATAGCTATTGATCAGATTTTTCATGATAATAAAAATCAGTAAGTTATTAACATTTTGCATTTAACTGCATATTATAAGTAGTGATATTGCTTATAAGTACTTCAGGCAATGCTGCCTGCATAAAGAAGAGATATATTAATAAACCGGGAGGTTTTTATGATAATATTAAGAGGGTTAATGCAGGAGGTGTTGAAGTGCTCAAATGCTTCCATTTCCGTCTTAGCTGAGCTGCTAAAAGTATTGGACAGTACCAGCGCTATTTATGTTATCAGATCTATATACCTTTTCGACGACATGGGAGAGCGTATCATGCTTATACTGAATCACAATGAACAAGATGCAGGAAATGAAGAACTTAAAAGAAATATTCGAAAAGTGTATCAATGTGCTTCTATGCTTATAGAAATGGATACTAAACTTCTTAGAAATAAAGATAAATTAATGTCAGTGGATATTACCGATGAATTTGACACTACCATTAAGGAAATGCAGCTGGTACTGTGCAAAGCTGCGTGGGAGGTGTTAAGAATTTTCGGACCTAAGGAAGCAGTATTAATTGTAAGTCCCGGATATCAGTTACTTTCAGGAATATGGAAGGAATATAGAAAAACAGTACTTTCCATAGAAGCTTGAAACAAAAATTAAAAGTAAACATAAAATAGATGAAAAAGGCAATCTGTGAGTATAAAATACAGGATTGTCTTTTTAAATTTGTTTATTAAGTCACAGTAAATCCTTGATTTGTAAAGCTTGGAATAGACCTTTATTTAGTGTATAATAGGTAGGGCTTAAATTAAGAAGAATTAAAAGGATGTGGCTTTATAAATGGATTCTAGAAAGCGTAATATTACAATTTCTTTGATGATTGCGATGTTTTTGGGAGCCGTGGAAGGTACTATAATAACAACGGCTATACCTTCTATTGTAAAGGAATTGCATGGGTTTCAGCTTGTTAGCTGGGTGTTTTCCTTGTATCTATTGACATCTGCAATATCTACTCCTATATACGGAAAATTATCGGATTTATTCGGAAGAAAAAATATACTATCCATTGGTATTGCTATATTTTTATTCGGAAGTTTTTTATGCGGTTTATCCCAAAATATGTATCAGTTAATTGCGTTCAGAGCACTGCAAGGGTTAGGAGCAGGCGCAATTTTTACTGTCACATACACTATAGTGGGAGATGTGTTTAGCCTTTCAGAGAGAGCTAAGGTACAAGGTTGGGTTAGCTCGGTATGGGGAATAGCCAGTTTGGCAGGTCCTTTTGTAGGAGGGTTTTTCATTGATACTTTATCCTGGCACTGGATTTTCTTTATCAATATACCTTTCGGTATACTCTGTATTATACTTTTACAAAAGAATCTTTCGGAAGACTTTGAAAGGAAAAAGCATAATATAGATTACTTAGGAACGATTGTACTATCTTTGGCTATAATATTCATTTTGAATGGTATATTTTCATCAGAGAGAAACAGAGGTGGGGTACCATATGCATTATTTTTATCAATAGCCCTCGGGGGCATACTTCTAATTCTATTTTACTTTGTAGAGGCACGGACTAAAGAACCCATAGTACCCTTTGAAGTTTTTACAAAAATAAATACTGCAGCAAATGTAATATGTCTGTTATCCTCTGCTGTTTTAATCGGTATGGACGTATATATGCCAATCTATATTCAAAATATTCTTGGATATAATGCTAAAGTATCAGGATTATCTGTGGCTCCAATGTCTATATCATGGCTATTGTCTTCCGTAATCCTAGGAAAGGCTATTCCAAAGTATGGAGAAAAAGCAGTTACATTGTTATCTGTATTCGTATTATTAATTAGCTGCTTGCTGCTGCCTGTATTAGGAACTACCAGTTCTATAATGCTCGTATTAATATGTACTTTTATTATGGGCTTTGGTTTCGGAGGAAGCTTTACTACATTGACAATAGTAGTTCAATCCTCTGTGGATTATTCAAAAAGGGGGGCGGCAACTGCACTGAATTCTCTGCTGCGAACTCTCGGACAGACAGTCGGTGTTAGCATATTCGGCAGTATATTTAATTCAAATATAATTAAGTATTTTAATAACATTGGGGTTAGGGGTGTCGACCCTAATGAGCTGTATTCAGACATAGGTAAGGTTCAGAGTATGACTTTGGATAATATAAAAGCATCACAGATGTCAGGTATTCGAAATATTTTCTTTGTACTTATAGGAATAGCATTTTTTGGTTTCTTATTATCCTTTGCTTTAAAAAATAGTTTAAAGGAAAATAAATAGTGGGGTAAGGACCTGAGTATAGGTCCTTACCCCATTTAAATTATAAATTCCAAGGATTATCTTTCTCCGGATTGATTTCTAGAGATCTCAATGCGTTATCATCATCCTGTAGTTGGAGTGGAATGGTAGCAACTACTATATGTTTGTGTTTTAGTAACTGCCGCTCTATATATTTTCCTGTACCGTTGTGCAATAGTTTTTGCCACCACTTTTTAACAGAGAACTGCGGAAGTATTACGGTAATCATATCTCCAGGTTGATAGTTATATTCCTCAGATTCTATAAAATCCAGCAGAGGATCAACTACCCTTCTGAAAGGTGAATATACTACTGTAAGTGGTATATCGGTTTTAAGTCTTGAATAAGAATTCCTAATTTTTTCCTCACCTTCTTCATCTATAGCTACAGAAAAAGCGGTTATATTATGGGAAATAGTTCTTGCATAGCGTAGTGCACGTACACTGGACTTGTTTACGCTTTGAATAGGTACAATTATTCTGTTCCTGTAGTTGTCATGAACAATATCTATATGTTCAAAATCATCCTGTCTGATTTTAAGTTGTTTTGCTAAAGCAACATAATGTTTTTTAACCTTAAGCATGGCAAAGATAAGTATAGGAATTACAATAACTACAATCCAAGCACCTTCATGAAACTTTGTTATACTAATAATAATTAATACTAAAGCGGTGAGCACTGCGCCGGCACCGTTTATAAGTACCTTTAAATGCCAATGCCGTCCTCTTGTTTTAAACCAGCGTACAATCATACCGGTTTGAGAAAGCGTGAAAGAAATAAACACCCCAACAGCATATAAACCCATTAATTTAGATACCTGTGCATTAAAGATAATAATCAGCAGCGCAGCTACAATAGATAAAATTATAATTCCATTAGAGTAGCTTAATCTGTCACCTCTCATTTTCAGCTGCCTTGGAACAAAACCTTCATTTGCCATAACTGATACAAGCATTGGAAAACCTGAAAATGCTGTGTTGGCAGCCAGAGCCAAAATTAAAAACAACATAGCCGTAATAAAATAGAACATAAATGCATTCAAGGGAGTGGACCTTCCGAATACCATATCAGCCATTTGAATGAGTACTGTTTGTTGTCCATCTCCTGGCGTAGCGTGATAAATATTAGCAAGGAAAGAGGTACCGCCGAATAGCAGTAATATAATTATAGAAAGCAGCAGTAATACAGTCTTTGCATTTTTAGTGGACGGCTCTTTAAAGTTTGGTACGGCATTACTTACGGCTTCTACACCTGTAAGGGCAGTGCAGCCATTTGAAAATGCTCTTAAAATGAGTACCAGCCCTACTGATTGCACAGTACCGTAGTAATTAGGAGCAACAGTAGGCTTTGGTATGGGAACACCGGTAAAATATTTAAAAAATCCAACAACAATTAAGCTGAGTACAGCGAAGATGAATAAGTAAGCCGGAATACCGAAAAATTTTGACGATTCTCTTATACCTCTTAAATTTCCAAGCATTAAAAGTGCAACTAAACCGATACTTATAGGGACAATAAAAGGTCTAAGGAATGTGAAAGCGGAACATAGCTGATCTACTCCGGAAGAAACACTTACTGCTACGGTCATTATATAATCCACTGAAAGAGCTGCACCCGCAGTAACGCCTGCGAAAACACCAAGGTTTTCTTTTGCAACAATATATGCTCCTCCACCATTAGGATAGCATTCAATAGTTTGTCTGTAGGACAGCATCAATACTGTTAATAATATAATTATTGCAAGAGACAAATATATTACATAATGATAAGATAATAGTCCGATAACCGGTATCATAACCATAAGCATTTCTTGACCAGCATATGCCACAGATGAAATTGCATCGCTGGACAAGATAGGAAGCCCCCAGCGTATATTGTATTTCTCATCTTTAAGGCTGACATTGTCCAAAGGCTTTCCAATTAGAATTCTCTTTAATTCGGTTACCATTATAATAATCCCCCTAAAATTCAAGTAAATAACAAATCTTTTAAATAGTATAATTATAGTACATATATTACAGTATTTCAATCATGTGATACAGGGCTTTGTTAATAAATTGACAAGTATATATCAATGTAAACATTTAGTTCATGCATTTTCCCCATTTATCTTGCTTTAGTCACTGTTTATGCTTATGAGTAAAGGCGAATAAGTAAGCGCTGTTACAAGAATGAATGACAGCTGTTATTTTTTTGTCAGTATAAAAAAGTACATCATTTATTGCTTATTTAACTAGGTGACATATGCATATTATTGAGTTATTATAGTATAGTTGATTAAAAAAATTTACTAACCTATGGAGCATTGGAGTTGGAAGAGAATGAAGAGATTTAAACTTAAATTTGATAAAAAAGCAGATAAAGAGATAATAGCTTTAGCATGGCCATCTATAACGGAGCAAATATTGGAAATGATGGTAGGAATGGTATCCACTATATTTATGGGAAGAGTTGGAACCGCTGCAGTGGCAGCAGTAGGAATGGTAAATATGTTAATGGGATTTTTACAGACGGTTTTTTCCGGACTTTCCACAGGAACTACTGTCATTATTGCCAGATTAACCGGAGAGGGAAATAAGGAAGAAGCCAAAAGAGCATTGGTGCAATCCATATATATGTCCGCAGTCATTGGAATAGTGCTTGCTATATTAGGAAGAATATTTTCAAGCCAGATATTAAAGCTATTCTTTGGAGGGACAGCAGCAGAAGTTTTCCATATGGGAATAGGATACTTTAATATCATGCTTATAAATCTCCCGTTCTTTGTAGTAGATATAATTGTATCAGGTGCTATGAGGGGGGCAGGTGATACTAAAACGCCGATGAAAATAACGGCTAGAGTAAATGTTTTGAACGTTATACTGAATACTATATTGGTATTCGGCGTAGGAACTATTAATATACCTCTTATCGGACATGTAACCTTGAATATACCTGCTATGGGAGTAACAGGGTCTGCCATTGCGGTGACGATTTCAAGAATTTTTGCAATAACATATAGGCTTATCGTTATATATAACCGCAAAGGGCTTAAACTCAGTCTTAGTCTCAAGGATGATTATACGTTAAAGCCTAAATTAATGAAAAGAATTATAAATGTAGGAGTGCCTGCGTTTATTGAACAAGCTGTTATGCAGGGGGGATTCCTTGTACTTCAGATAGTTATTGTTACTATGGGAACTGTAGCCATGGCCGCATATCAAGTAGGAATTAATGTGAACTCCTTGGCGTTCTTTCCTATATTTGGATTTGCAATAGCGAATACGGCGCTTGTAGGGCAGAGTCTTGGAGAGAGAAAGTTAAAGAAAGCAGAAAATTATGCCTATGAGGGACTTAAAATAACAATGGTTGTAGCTTTCATCATTGGAATTCTTATGGTAATATTTGCAGAGCCTCTGGCTCACCTTTATACGGATGATCCTCTTGTAATAAAGGAGTCGGTAGGGTTAGTACGTACTTTTGGAATACTGGAACCTTTATTGGCTATTTTGAATCTATGCTCAGCAACTCTAAAAACTTCAGGGGATATCATGTATGTTATGGTAACCTCCTTGGTAGGTTTATGGAGCTGCAGAGTATTCTTATCCTTCGCACTTAACGGATGGTTGGGAATCGGAATGACAGCCGTAATGATAGGAATATTCTTTGATTTCAGCACCAGATCCTTTATGTATTTGGCGAGAATGAATAAGGGTGAATGGAAATACCTGAAGGTATAAATTTATGTGATTTAAGATGAATTAGTATAATAAAATTAAATATGGTAATCCTAAGATAACGAGCTTGAAGTTCCAAAATTGGGAGGGATATTGTGAAGAAAAATAGAAAGTTGATTATAGGCTTTTTTGCAGTATTTATTTTTATAGCTTCTGCTGCGTTATATTTCTTTGGGGATGCAGTCAATAAAAATCAGGACAATAAAAACAAGGATAGTTTACAGACAACCGGAGAACTGAAGAATAATTCGGATATTGAATTAAATGATGACAGAACCTCGTACTATATATACGTTAAACTTGATACGGATAAAAAAACATTATTTGGACAACAAACAGTGAAACTTAAGAATACTTATGAGTCACCTCTCAAGGAGCTTGTATTTCACCTATATCCGGATTCTTATAATTCCGCGGCTACAAAACCGAGTATCGGAATAACTCCAAAGCCGTTAAGTAATTCTGAAATAGGCGATATTGAAATATCCTCCTTGCTAGTGATTAAGGAAGGTAATAA
This sequence comes from Bacillota bacterium, assembly GCA_023417975.1. Lineage (GTDB taxonomy): Bacteria > Bacillota > Clostridia > Clostridiales > Clostridiaceae > JAEZDX01. The sequence continues at coordinate 14 of JAEZDX010000589.1, read as the reverse complement.
ATTTACACAAGAAA
>JAEZDX010000539.1 GCA_023417975.1 Bacillota bacterium | reverse complement strand
ATATTGAGCAAATAGCAAAACAAATTACATTTGCCAATATATGCACTATTAATTATTATAATAATTGTGTTAGCACTCGATATTGATGAGTGCTAATAAAAGTGTAAAGTTAATAAAATTTTTAATATAATTTTTAAGGAGGGGTTTAAAAATGAAAGTTAGACCACTTGGAGACAGAGTTGTAATTAAAAGATTAGAAGCAGAGGAGACTACTAAAAGCGGAATAGTTCTTCCAGGTACTGCAAAAGAAAAACCACAGGAGGCACAAGTAATTGCTGTAGGTCCTGGTGGAATAGTTGAGGGAAAAGAAATCGTCATGGAAGTTAAAGTTGGGGATAAGGTTATAATCTCCAAGTATTCCGGCACAGAAGTCAAACTAGGTGGAGAAGAATACACCATAGTAAAACAGGACGACATTTTAGCAGTAGTAGAATAATTAGGAAGTTTAGGAGGGATTAGACATGGCTAAAAGCATAATTTTAGGTGAAGATGCAAGAAGAAAGATGCAAAAAGGTGTTGATATACTTGCAGATACAGTAAAAGTCACACTTGGACCAAAGGGAAGAAATGTAGTTCTTGATAAGAAATTCGGTTCTCCTTTAATTACAATTGATGGAGTTACAATAGCAAGAGAAATAGAATTAGAAGATCCATATGAAAACATGGGAGCTCAGCTTGTTAAAGAAGTCGCTACTAAAACAAACGATGTAGCAGGAGATGGAACAACTACAGCTACATTACTTGCACAGGCAATTATAAGAGAAGGTTTAAAGAATGTAACTGCAGGTGCAAATCCAATGCTTATCAGAAATGGTATAAAATTAGCTGTAGATAAAGCTGTTGAAGAAATAAAGAAAATTTCCAGGCCGGTAGAAGGCAAAGAAGATATAGCTAGAGTAGCTGCAATTTCCGCTGCTGATGAAGAAATAGGAACTTTAATATCAGATGCTATGGAAAGAGTAGGTAATGAAGGCGTTATTACTGTTGAAGAATCAAAGTCAATGGGAACTGAGCTTGATGTAGTTGAAGGTATGCAGTTTGACAGAGGATATGTAAGTGCATACATGGTTACTGACACAGACAAGATGGAAGCAGTTCTTGACAATCCATACATTTTAATAACAGATAAGAAGATTTCAAACATACAGGAAATACTACCTGTACTTGAACAGGTAGTTCAGCAAGGAAGAAAGCTGTTAATAATAGCTGAAGACGTTGAAGGCGAAGCAATGGCTACATTGATAGTTAACAAGCTTAAAGGAACCTTTATATGTGTTGGTGTTAAGGCTCCAGGCTTTGGCGATAGAAGAAAGGAAATGCTTCAGGATATAGCTATACTTACAGGCGGAGAAGTTATTTCAGAAGAGTTAGGAAAAGACTTAAAGGAAGCAACGTTAGATATGCTTGGAGTAGCTGAAAGCGTTAAGGTTTCAAAGGAAAATACAACTATTGTTAACGGCAGAGGCGATAAACAGTCTATAAAGGATAGAGTAGCTCAGATAAGAAGACAGATAGAGGATACTACTTCTGATTTTGACAGAGAGAAGCTTCAGGAAAGACTTGCAAAGTTAGCAGGCGGGGTTGCTGTAGTTAAGGTTGGTGCAGCTACAGAAACCGAATTAAAGGAAAAGAAATTAAGAATAGAAGATGCTCTTGCAGCTACTAAAGCAGCTGTAGAGGAAGGTATAGTACCTGGTGGCGGAACTGCATATGTTGACGTAATCGATGCAGTAGGTGCGTTGGTTATGGATGATGTAGATGCTCAGGTTGGTATAAATATAGTTAAGAGAGCGCTTGAAGAACCATTAAGACAGATTGTAGCAAATGCAGGACTTGAAGGTTCTGTTGTAATAGAAAAGGTTAAGAACAGCGAAGTTGGAGTAGGCTTTGATGCACTTCGTGAACAGTATGTAAATATGATAAAAGCTGGAATAGTTGACCCTACAAAGGTAACTAGGAGTGCTCTTCAAAATGCAGCATCAGTTGCTTCCACCTTCTTAACAACAGAAGCAGTTGTTGCCGATATTCCTGAAAAGAATCCAGCTCCAATGCCAGGCGGCGGCGGAATGGGAATGGACGGAATGTACTAAAATCTAATATAAGAAAAACGTCAGTGTGATACCACATTGACGTTTTTTTTATTTTTAATTATTGAAAAATTTATATAATGATATTATTTAAATTATATGGTAAAATATTACATGTTATGTTATAATTTACTGACTAGTATAATTGAAAGAGTGATAACATGTTTACTTTAATTACAGATATATTATTTATCACCATATCTTCTATAGTACCGCTAATAATTAATCCATTTGGTATAGACTATTATTATGAACCTAAAATAGTAATAGTTTATTTTTGTTGCTGTAGTGCTATTCTTGTTTATTTAATTTATAAAAGAAAAAAAGAAATTCCACCTTTACAAACAAAGGAAACTCCTCAAAAGCTTATATTGATTTATTTGATTTTAGTATTGTCATCTACAATATTTTCGGTAGATAAAGAAAGATCGCTGTTTGGAAGTGCATTTAGAGAAGAAGGAGCAATAGCAATATTATGCTACGTAATTATTTTTATATTTGCATCAAATTATTATAAATTCAAAAAAATTCACATTAACATACTTGCTGTATCCGGCTTTATTATCTCCATATATGCGGTAAGTCAGTATTTTGGATATGATCCTATTCCTGTAGATTTACTAAGAAGTGACTATGTTGGACAAGCATATTCAACTCTGGGACACAGAAACTTTCTTGGAAGCTATCTTACACTGCTTATTCCAATACTTACATTCGCGTATATATATTCATCCAATATAGTATACTTATTTGTTTCAGCAGTGGCTTTTTTGGCAGTGAGTTGTACAATAACAAGAAGTGCTTGGGTGTCCGTACCTTTCTATATGCTCGTTATGTTGATTTTCTGCGTACGTCAGAAAATCAATATTAAGAGATACTTTATAGCTGCTTTAATATTTACAGTTATTTTTATTTCTATGAATAGTCTCAATACTACCTTTCATAATAGAGCCATTTCCTTAAAGACGGATGTAAATCAGACAATTAAAAATGTTCCGGATAGTGCCGGAAGCGGCAGAGTTTTCATATGGAAAAGAGCAGTAACCTTAATTGCTGATAGGCCAGTTTTAGGAAGTGGGCCGGATACATTCGGTAATGTATTTATGAAGAAATTTCAGAAAGACGTAGATAAGTTTTATCCAAATGTATATTTCGATAAGGCGCATAATGAATTTTTGCAGATTGCAGTGACTACGGGTATACCTGCTTTTATAGTATACATTTTATTTCTCTCCAGCTTGTTGTGGAAATCTATAAAAGCTGTTAAAAACAATGTTTTTATTATTCCGGCATTGTGTAGTATTGTTGGATATAATGTACAAGCTTTTTTTAATATAAGTGTAGTAGGTGTTGCGCCACTATATTATTTAATATTGGGTATTGCAGTTAGTTTTACTAAAGCAAAATAATAGTACGCTTTAGTAAAATAAAATAATTCATACCTTGTATTGGAAAAATATATCAATTGATATATAATTAACAATATAATGCAATAAAATACAATATTAACAGGAGATGTATTCAATATGGCAAGATTAAGAAAAAGATTGGGGGATATGCTGCTGGAGGAAGGACTTATCAGTCCTGAGGAACTCGACATAGAATTAATCAAGCAGAAAGGTTGTGGAAAAAGAATCGGAGAACTTTTAGTTGAGGATGGTATTTTGGCGGAAGAAGAAATATTAAAGGTTTTGGAGGTACAGCTTAATATATCAAGAGTTAATTTTGAAGCAATGAGAGTTAGCCAGGAGGCTGTAAATTTAATTTCGGAAGCACTTGCCATTAAATACAATCTTATACCTCTATTTATTGAAAATGATAGGCTATATGTTGCCATGTCTGATCCTCTCAACCTTTTTGCATTAGACGATGTGATGATAGCTTCAGGGTATGAAATTGAACCTATGTTGGCGGCCAGTCAAACGATCAAATTGGCCATAGCCAAATACTATTCCAAGGAGTTCGTAAATAAAGCTGCTGAGGCTATAACAAAGGAAAGGGCTATTCGTGAAAGCGAAAGTCAAACAAACCAGACTGCAGATGAAGATGAAATAAAAAATGCGCCTGTTGTAAAGATGGTAGATTCAATTATTGAAAATGCTGTTCGCAGTAGGGCAAGTGACATACATATTGAACCATATGAGACCTATATTAGAGTAAGATATCGAGTGGACGGAGAATTACAGGAAACCTTCAGATCTCCAAAGGAAACTTTGGGAGCGCTGACTACAAGGCTGAAAATTCTTGCAAATCTAAATATCGCAGAAAAAAGGATACCACAGGATGGCAGGATAGTTATCACTATAGATGACAGTGTTGTTGATTTGAGAGTATCAGTGTTACCGACAGTATTCGGTGAAAAGATAGTTATTAGAATTTTAAGCAGGAATAATTTTATGGTATCTAAAGATAAATTGGGTATGAGTAGTGACGACTTGGATAAGTTATCCAGAATAATACATCATACTCATGGAATTATGCTTGTTACAGGTCCAACCGGCAGCGGTAAATCTACAACCTTGTATACGGTACTTAACGAACTTAATCAGCCGGGAATTAATATAATTACTGTTGAGGACCCCGTGGAATATATGATGGAGGGAATTAATCAAGTAAATGTAAATATTAAAGCAGGATTAACCTTTGCCTCGGGATTACGATCTATATTGCGACAAGACCCGGACATAATTATGATTGGTGAAATAAGAGATGGAGAAACTGCTGAAATTGCTACGAGAGCTGCAATAACCGGACACTTAGTATTGAGTACCTTGCATACGAATGATTCCTCAACCAGCGTAACAAGATTGATAGATATGGGGATACAGCCATACTTAATAGCAACGTCTATTTGTGGAATAATTGCACAAAGACTTGTAAGAAAAATATGTGAAAATTGCAAAGAAGGATATGAAGCTTCTGATTATGAAAAGATTTTACTAAAAATGGACAAGCATAAACCCTTGAAGCTGTACCGCGGCTGCGGCTGTAATATGTGCGGCGGCATAGGATATAGAGGTAGATTTGGCGTTTATGAAATTATGGAGATAACAAAGGAGACAAGAGAAGCCATAGTCACCGGCAGAAGTACGGATCATATAAAAGAAATTGCCTTGTCACAAGGAATGCATACTATAAATGAGGCCTGCGCAAAGGCAGTTTTAAATGGAAAGACTACCATAGAGGAATTTATTAGATTGGCAGTTGATATGGATTAGAAATTATGTAAAACTCCATGTTGGATATGAGGTGAAGATATATGCCTATATTTGAGTATGTGGCAAAAGGAATGGATGGCAAGCACGTCAAAGAAAGAATGGAAGCTCCGGATAGAAATTCAGTAATGAATTCATTGAGGTCCAGGAATTTGTATCCTGAGAATATAGGGCTTGTAAACACAAAAGGTGAAATTTCATTGTCTACTAAAATTTCCATGAAGGATTTGGCCATATTTTGCAGGCAATTCAGTGTGCTTTTGATATCTGGAATTTCAGTATTAAAGAGTCTGGAAATATGTTTACGCCAAACAGAAGGAAAAAAGATGAAGCAAGTATTGGATAAAGTTTTGGAGAATGTGCAAAAGGGACAAAGTTTATCGGAGGCTTTCGGTAAACATAAAGCTATTCCAAATCTAATGGTAAGCATGATACAGGCAGGGGAAGCCAGCGGAACGCTAGATAATATTATGAACAAGCTTTCGGAATACTACGATAAAGAATATAAGCAGAATAGGAAGATAAAATCTGCGTTAACCTATCCTGTTATTGTATTTGTTTTTGCCATAGTAGTTGTAACATGCCTCGTAATATTTGTCCTACCTACCTTTGTGGAAATGATCCAATCCAGCAGTAACGCAAAGCTTCCGCTTCCTACAAAGATTGTAATGGGAATCAGCAACTTTATAGGGCATTATGGAATATTAGTACTTATTGCAATCATATTAATCATCATAGCTTTTAACTATTATAAGACTACTGAGGGCGGAAGATATAAAATTGATAAGCTGAAGCTTGGCATACCGGTGCTTGGCAGTATTAATACAAGGATTGCCAGTGCCAGATTTGCAAAAACCTTTGGTGTACTTATGGGAAGTGGTGTATCGGTACTTGAAAGTATTGCAATATGTTCAAAAATAGTAGGTAATGCAGTTGTAGAAAGAGTACTGAACAGTGCAGAAGAGGAGCTGAGAAAAGGCGTTACTCTTGGAATTATATTGGATAGAAAGAGAATTTTCCCTCCAATGCTTACGCAAATGATAAAGATAGGGGAAGAATCAGGTACTTTGGATTATGTTTTAAATCAAACTTCAGAATTTTATGATTCAGAAGTTGAGGCGGCTACAAGTCAGATGATAACTTTAATAGAGCCTGTGATTATAATATTTTTGGCAGTTATGGTGGGATTCATAATTATATCAATGATACTGCCCATTATGGAGATGTATAATACCGTCCAATAAGACAATAGCATTGGGAGTATTTTCAATGTTATATATAAATTTTATAAAGGAGTGTTAAAAAAATGAGAAACAATTTGAAAAAATCCAAGAAAAAAGGCTTTACCTTA